>NZ_CAMPPP010000002.1:0-112500 GCF_946901175.1 Pseudomonas sp. Marseille-Q5117
CCCTTGAGGAAGTCACGGTCGACCACTTGCAGGTCGATGATCCGCCAGCAGATCGCCGCGACCATCAGGCCGAGCAGCGCCACCATCAGGCGGAAGCGCCATGGGAACAGTGCGCCTTCGAGTTTCATCATGGCGCCACCATCTTCACGTCAGCCGCGCCAGGGATGTGCATTTTCAGTTGTTCGGTGGCTAGCACTTCGATGCGGCTGTGCGCGGTCCAGGTGCTCTGCTCGAGAATCAAGCGTCCCCACTCGGCCTGCGCCTTGTCGCGCACGCTGAGTTCGTTATAAAGGGTGTTGAGCAACTGCCGGTTCCAGTGCGCGCTGTACGACACGGCAATGGCCGAAAACAGCACGCCGATAAACAGCAGCAGCATCAGAAAGCTGCCGCCGGGCAGTGGTTTGGCGAAAAGCTTGCTCACCGCAACTTCTCCGCGACACGCATGACGGCGCTACGGGAACGTGGGTTGGCTTTGAGTTCGGCGTCGGAGGCCGTCTGCGCTTTGCCGTGGATTTTGATTTTCGGTTCGAAGGCGACGTGGCGAACCGGCAGGTTGCGCGGCAGGTTGTCGGCCTCGCCTTTCACCAGCTTGCGCATGAACAGTTTGACGATGCGGTCTTCCAGCGAGTGGAAGCTGATGACCACCAGACGGCCGCCAACTTCCAGCGCTTGAAGCGCGGCGTCGAGGCCGGCTTCCAGATCGCCGAGTTCGTTATTGACGTGAATGCGCAAACCCTGGAACGCGCGGGTAGCCGGGTTCTTGCCCTTTTCCCACGCCGGGTTGGCGACTTTCAGCACTTCGGCCAGATCGGCGGTGCGCTCGAACGGCTTGATGTCACGACGCTCGGCGACGGCACGGGCCATACGCCCGGAGAAACGTTCTTCGCCGTATTCCTTGAACACCCGGGCGATTTCTTCCACCGGCGCGGTGTTGACGAATTCGGCAGCGCTGATGCCACGGGACGGGTCCATGCGCATGTCCAGCGGCCCGTCATTGAGGAAACTGAAGCCGCGCTCGGCATCATCGAGCTGCGGCGACGACACGCCGAGGTCGAGCAGAATGCCGCTGACCTTGCCGGTCAGGCCTTGCTCGGCAACCACCGAACCGAGCTCGGCAAAGCTACGCTGCACAACGACAAAGCGGCCGTCTTCGGCCGCTAGCGTTTGCCCGGTGGCAATCGCTTGAGGATCCTTGTCGAATCCGATGAGCCGACCGTCCGGCCCGAGCTGGCTGAGGATCAACCGACTGTGCCCGCCGCGCCCGAACGTGCCGTCCAGATAGCAGCCATCAGGACGTACGGCGAGAGCCTCGACGGCTTCGTCAAGCAGTACGGTGATGTGGTTAAAGCCGCTATCAATAGTCACAGGATCAAATCACGCAGTTCATCAGGCATCGCGCCCGGTTGTTGAATAGCAGCAAGGTCAGCGGCAGACACCGCGTTCCATGCATCCTCGTCCCACAATTGGAACTTGTTCAGTTGGCCGACCAGCATCGCGCGCTTATCGAGCTTGGCGTATTCGCGCAAACGCGGCGGAACCAGGAAACGACCACTGCCATCGAGTTCGAGGTCGACGGCATTACCAATCAATAAACGTTGCAGGCGACGGTTCTCTTCGCGAAGCGAAGGGAGTGCGCGCAACTTGGTTTCAATAATTTCCCACTCATCGAGTGGATAGACACACAGGCACGGATCAACGGCATCAATGGTCACGATCAATTGACCGGAACTGCGCGAATCGAGCTCGTCACGGTACCGGCTCGGCATGGCGAGACGGCCCTTTGCATCGAGACTGATAGCGTTAGCTCCGCGAAACACGTCAGCGTTTCTCCAATTTTTATCGTTTTGAGCTCAAAAAACCCACTTCATGCCACTTTCCGCCACTTGCGCACACTATAGGAATGCGCCCACCACACCGTCAAGGCGCGGATTAAAGGAAAAGCCTTACAGAACGGAGATTTAGCGGCGTAAAAGGAGGCGCAACGAGAATCTGACGTGAAGTTTCGACCAATAACTTGATGCAGCACTGAAAGCTGCGCTCGAAAGTTAAAGTAGTTTGTTAAGAGTAAGATTTTTTCGGTATTACAAAGGCGCTTCGGCTGTTGATTGAAGCAGGGTGGGAAAAGGCTATTACCGCGTTTGCCGCTGCCGGAGTTTCAGACCAGGCCGGCTGATATTACACAGCCGCGTCTTCTTTGTTTCAAGCAGGGAAAGAAAAAGGTGGAGAGTCGATCTGTAAGCCGGGTTCTGTCTTGAACAGTCATTCGTCTACGATGGCCATCACTGGACATCTTTAGCAACCTACCCGGTCCCAGCGCGGGCCACGCCTTGGGACCCTATTTGGTCTTGCTCCAAGTGGGGTTTACCTAGCCACGAACTGTTGCCAGACGTGCGGTGCGCTCTTACCGCACCTTTTCACCCTTACCGGCGCTTGCGCGCTTAGGCGGTTATTTTCTGTGGCACTTTCCGTAGGCTCACGCCTCCCAGGCATTACCTGGCACTTCGCCCTATGGAGCCCGGACTTTCCTCCCCCCCCTAATTTTCATAGAGGGCAGCGACTGTCCGATCGACTCTCCGCCGCGAAGGTTAACGGCAGAGCGCCGGAAGAACAAGCGCTAAAACCCTCAGGAACGCCATGGGCGACGGCTTACACGCCTTTCTGTTTATCCAGCGCGACCTGATACAGCACGTTTTTGCGCTCGCCAGTGATTTGTGCTGCCAGTGCGGCGGCGCGCTTGAGCGGCATTTCTTCGAGCAAGAGATCGAGGATGCGCATGGCTTCGCTGCTGACCGCGTCTTCCGACTCCGGCGCGGTCCAGCCAGCCACCAGCACCACGCACTCGCCGCGCTGCTGATTGCTGTCGGACTCGACGAACGCACGCAGTTCGCTGAGCGGCAGGCCTTTGAGGGTTTCGAAGGTTTTGGTGATTTCCCGCGCCAGCAGAGCCTGACGCTCGCCGCCAAACACCGCTTCCATATCCTGCAGGCATTCGAGAATGCGATGCGGCGCCTCATAGAAAATCAGGGTGCGTGGCTCTTCTTTGACTGCTTCCAGACGCGCCTTGCGCCCGACCGACTTGGCCGGCAGGAAACCTTCGAAGATAAAACGGTCGGACGGCAAGCCCGCCGCCGACAGCGCTGCGATCAACGCGCAGGCACCCGGCACCGGCACCACATTGATGCCGGCCGCACGGGCCTGACGCACCAGGTGATAACCCGGATCGGAAATCAGCGGCGTGCCGGCATCAGAGATCAGCGCGACGTTGTCGCCCGCCAGCAACCGGGTAATAAAGCGGCTACCCTCATCCCGTTCGTTGTGTTCGTGACATGCGGCCAGCGGCGTACCGATACCGAAGTGCTGCATCAGGCGCGCCGAATGCCGCGTGTCTTCCGCTGCAATCAGTGCCACTTCACGGAGGATCTTCAAGGCCCGGGCGCTGATGTCGTCCAGGTTGCCGATGGGCGTCGCCACCACATAAAGCGAGCCAGCAGCGGAATTCAAAGGACCTGGAGCAGTCAAAGCGCACACCTCGTGATCGGTAAAAGCGGCCATTGTAGCGCGTCATGAGGCTTGCGATGCGCTCCGGCCGAGTGCGGTTTTTCGCCCGGTTGTGCGTTGCCGCAACATTTACTCCAGCTAAATTGACCGATTCACGCCAGTAACATCGCGCCCCGGCCAGTGCTTGGGTACAATTCCACGCTAATTTGATCGAGTATCAGGAACACTTACATGATCGCTTGCCTGCGGCTGCTCACTGCCCTCTGCCTCGCTGCCTTGTTGGCCGCGTGTGCCAGCTCCCCTTCCTCCAGCCTTGGCGAACTTCCACGGACTCCGGACGCCAGCATCGAGCAACTGCTCGAACAGGCCGCCCAGGCTAAAACCCCGGAACAAGCCGCCCTGCTGCGCCTGAGCGCAGCAGACCAGGCTTATCGCCAAGGCAATGCCGGCCAGTCCGCGCAAATCCTGCAACAAGTGCCGGTGGAGCAACTCAAGCCAGGCCAGCAGATTTTCGCCAATACGCTGTCCGCCGAACTGGCCATGACGCGCAATCAGCCGAAAGCTGCGCTGACTGCCCTGAGCCATCCAAGCTTCCAGAAGCTCAGCGAAATGCCGGAAGAGCAGCAAGTGCGCGCTGGCACTGTTCACGCCCGCGCCCTTGAAGCCGATGGCCAGACGCTGGCCGCTGCCCGTGAGCGTGTGTTCATTGCACCGATGCTGGAAGGCGAAGCGGCGAGCAAGAATCACGAAGCGATCTGGACCCTGATCGCGTCGCTGCCAACCGATCAATTGCAACCGAACAACACCGACGATCTCGGCGGTTGGATGGCACTGGCGCAAGCGGTGAAAACCGCAGGCACGCTGGAACAGCAACAGGCCGCGATCGACAACTGGCGTGCGCAGAATCCAAAGCACCCGGCGGCGATCAACCTGCCGCTGCCGCTGACCAAACTCAAGGAACTGGCCAGCCAGCCACTGAGCAAAATCGCCCTGCTGCTGCCCCAGGACGGCCAGTTGGCGTCGGTCGGCAAAGCGCTGCGTGAAGGCTTCATGGCCGCGCATTATCAGGCGCAACAGGCCGGCCAGAACCCGCCTGCCATCGAGTTCTACGACAGCTCGAAGCTGACCTCGATGGACGAGTTCTATCGCAAGGCCCAGGCGGACGGCGTGCAACTGGTAGTCGGCCCGCTGGAAAAACCACTGGTCAAGCAACTGAGCACTCGCCCGCAACTGCCGATCACGACCCTGGCGCTGAACTACAGCGAAGGCGAGCAAGGCCCGGCGCAACTGTTCCAGTTCGGCCTCGCTGCTGAAGATGAAGCTCGCGAAGTCTCCCGTCGCGCCCGTGCCGATGGCCTGCATCGCGCCGCGATCATGGTGCCGAAGGGCGAATGGGGCGATCGCGTCCTGCGTGCCTTCAGCCAGGACTGGCAAGCCAATGGCGGCAGCATCGTTGCCACCGAACGTGTCGATCAGCCGGTGCAACTGGCCCAGCAGATCGCCGATATGTTCCAACTGCGTCAGAGCGAAGCTCGCGCCAAGAGCCTGCAGAATGTTGCCGGCACCAATGTCGCCGCCCAGCCTTCGCGTCGCCAGGACATCGAATTCATCTTCTTGGCCGCCACGCCGCAACAGGCCCAGCAGATCAAGCCGACCCTGAACTTCCAGTACGCCGGTGACGTGCCGGTCTACGCGACTTCCCACGTGTACAGCGCCAGCGGCGACGTCAACCAGTACAACGACATGAACGGCATTCGCTTCTGCGAAACCCCATGGTTGCTGGAAACCAGCGATCCGCTGCGCCAGCAAGTAGCTGCGCAATGGCCGCAAGCCAATGGCAGCCTCGGTCGCCTGTACGCCATGGGCGCCGACGCCTATCGCCTGGCACCGCGCCTTGGCCAACTCAAGGCCCTGCCGGACAGCCGCATCGAAGGTCAGTCGGGCAGCCTCGGCATGACCCAGACCCAGCGCGTAGTGCGCCAGTTGCCATGGGCACAGTTCGTCAGTGGTCAGGTGCAGCGCCTGCCGGACACACCGCGCTAATGCCCGACAGGTCACGCTCGCAAAGCGGCAAGGATGCCGAGCGCCAGGCGCTCGAACATCTGCAACAACAAGGTCTGCGCCTGCTGGCGCAGAACTGGTTATGCAAACGCGGCGAGCTTGATCTGGTCATGCTTGATGGCGATACAGTAGTATTCGTTGAAGTTCGCTACAGAAAAAACACCCAATGGGGTGGCGCGCTCGCCAGTATCGACGAGCGCAAGCAGCAGAAACTGATCTTTGCGGCACAGTATTTTCTTCAGCGCGAGTCGCGTTGGGCCAATTCCCCCTGCCGCTTCGATGTGGTGGCGATCGATAGCCACCCGAATCAGCTGAACTGGTTGCAGAATGCTTTCGACAGTTGATCGCCTGCACCCTGCCCTGTTTTCGTCCGACACATTTTGCTCTTTGCTTTGCCGGCTGCACATTCACGTGCCGAACAGCCGCGCCACTTAAGGTCACACAGATGGACATGCAATCCCGAATTCGCCAGCTTTTCCAGGCCAGTATCGACACCAAGCAACAGGCGATGGACGTACTTGCACCGCACATCGAGCAAGCCAGCCAGATCATGGTCAACGCCCTGCTCAACGAAGGCAAAATGCTCTCGTGCGGCAACGGTGGCTCGGCCGGCGATGCCCAGCATTTTTCTTCGGAGCTGCTCAACCGCTTCGAGCGCGAGCGTCCGAGCCTGCCGGCGATTGCGCTGACCACCGACACTTCGACGATCACCTCGATCGCCAACGATTACAGCTACAACGAAGTGTTCTCCAAGCAGATCCGCGCGCTCGGCCAGCCGGGCGATGTGTTGCTGGCGATTTCGACCAGCGGCAACTCGGCGAACATTATTCAAGCGATCCAGGCCGCACATGATCGCGAAATGATTGTCGTAGCTTTGACCGGACGCGATGGCGGCGGCATGGCGTCGCTGCTGTTGCCCGAGGACGTCGAGATTCGCGTACCGGCCAACGTCACTGCACGTATTCAGGAAGTCCACTTGCTGGCGATCCATTGCCTTTGCGATCTGATCGACAGCCAACTGTTCGGGAGTGAAGAATGACCCCTAATCGCCTTGGCCTTCTGGCCTTGACCCTGTGCCTCGGCATCAGCGGCTGCACCTCGGTGGTGAACGCCAGCCGTGAAGCGCCGATCGAAGACGACCGCGGCACGCGCACCTTCGGCAGCAAGATCGACGACTCGCTGATCGAAACCAAAGCAGGCGTGAACATCGCCAAGGCCGATCCGGCACTGGACAACGACTCGCACATTGTCATCACCAGCTTCAACGGCGTCGTCCTGCTCGCCGGCCAGACTCCGCGCGAAGACCTCAAGGCCAAAGCCGAACAGGCCGCCGCCAACGTCCAGCGCGTAAAGAAGGTGCACAACGAGCTGCAAGTGCTGCAACCGTCCTCCCTGCTCGCGCGCCAGAACGACGCGTGGCTGACCACCAAGATCAAGACCCAGATGCTCACCGACGCCAGCATTCCTGGCTCGCGCATCAAAGTCGTGACCGAGAACGGCATCGTCTACCTGCTGGGCCTGCTGACCAAACAGGAAGCCACTCAGGCAACCAATCTGGTTCAGGGTGTGTCTGGTGTGCAGAAGATTGTGAAGCTGTTCGAATACATCGACTGACCGTAAAAGGCAGACACAAAAAAGGCGATCCATCCGGATCGCCTTTTTTTATTTCACAACCTTCAAGCTTGGCCGGCCACTCGGGCGTGGCGGCTCGCTGCCCGGTGGCGGCGAGTCGTCATCCGGATCGATGTCTTCCTCGTCGTCCATCGGCAACTCGAGGTCAAACACCATTCCCTGGCCGTTCTCACGCGCATAAATGCCCAGGATCGCGCTGATCGGCACGTAGAGACTGTGCGGAACACCGCCGAAGCGGCCTTCGAACGTCACCACGTCGTTATCCATGTGCAGATGACGCACGGCACTCGGCGAGATGTTCAGGACGATCTGGCCGTCACTGGCAAAACCCTGTGGCACCTGCACCGCCGGGTACTCGGAGTTGACCAGCATGTGCGGGGTGCAATCGTTATCCACAATCCACTCGTAGAGCGCGCGGACCAGATAAGGTCGACTGGAGTTCATAGCGGCTCCTTAAGCCTTAGCGCATATCGCGTTCGACACCAGACAGACTCGCCTGGAAAGCCTCACGCGCAAACTGGCGCTCCATATAATCAAGCAGCGGCTTGGCCGGCCGCGGCAGTTCAATACCCAGAATCGGCAAACGCCAGAGTATGGGTAATAGGCAGCAATCCACCAGACTTTGTTCCTCACTGAGGAAGAACGGCTTGTCGGCGAACAGCGGCGAAACGCCGGTCAGGCTTTCGCGCAATTCCTTGCGCGCCACGACCCGTGCGGCCTCTTTGCTCTTGGGATCCAGAATCAGATCCACCAGCCCGCACCAGTCACGCTGAATCCTGTGGATCAGCAGACGGCTGTTGGCCCGCGCCACCGGATAAACCGGCATCAGCGGCGGGTGCGGGTAACGCTCATCCAGATACTCCATCACCACGGTCGACTCCCACAACGCCAGGTCACGATCGACCAGCGTCGGCAGACTGCCGTAAGGGTTCACCTCAATCAGTTTAGGCGGCTGGCGGCCCGCTTCCACGTAAATGATTTCGGCGCTGACACCCTTCTCTGCAAGCACGATGCGCACTCGGTGGGAATAGTGGTCGGCGGGGTCGGAGTAACAGGCCAACCGATTGGTCACGCCCATGGCGATCCTCCTCGCTTGTTGAATTTGTCGGAACCGGAAAAACGCGCGCGCCCAGAGGGCACCTCCCGCAGGGTCTGACTGAGCAGATCCTGCTTTAGCGGAGGCGCCCTTGGGCGCGCGCGATTAACAGCAATGCTTGAAGCGTATCAGTGCACGTCTTTCCAGTATTCACGCTTGAGCAGGTAGGCGAACACAAAGAAGAACGCCAGGTACAGCAAGACATAAGTACCGATGCGCTGATGTTGCAGCTTAACCGGGTTAGCCGAGTAAGCCAGGAAGGTTACCAGATTCTTGACCTTCTCATCGAACTGCTCTTCGTTCAGAGCACCGGACTTCGGCACGATGGTCAACTGATCGCACGCTTCATGGGTCAGCGGCGTGCCGGTCAGCGGATCGTATTGCTTCTTGCCGTCTTCGACGATCTGCACCTGTTTGCAGCCGACGACCTGACGACCTTGCAGGCCGACCAGCACGTTAGGCATGCCGACGTTCGGGAAGACCTTGTTGTTCACGCCCCATGGACGCGCCGGGTCTTCATAGAACGACTTCAGGTAACCGTACAGCCAGTCGGTGCCGCGTACTCGCGCTACCAGAGTCAGGTCCGGCGGCGCTGCGCCGAACCAGGTCTTGGCGTCGGCCGGCTGCATGCCGATGTTCATGTGGTCGCCAATCTTGGCACCGGTGAACACCAGCTTCTCCAGCATCAACTCGTGCGGGATGCCGAGGTCATCGGCGACGCGCTCGTAACGCTGGAACTTGGCACTGTGGCAACCCATGCAATAGTTGGCAAAGGTCCGCGCACCATCCTGCAGGGCGGCTTTGTCGGAGACGTCGATATCGACACTTTCCAGTTCCGGACCATGACCCTCGGCAGCAAAAACCAGGGAAGGCAGCGCAGCAAAAATCAGAGCAAGAAATAACTTTTTCATCAGCCAGTCACCCTTTCCGGAACCGGTTTGGTCTTCTCGAGCCGGGTGTAGAACGGCATCAGAATGAAGTAGGCGAAATACAGGAAGGTGCAGACCTGCGACAGCAACGTGCGCCCTGGCGTCGGCGCCAGAACGCCAAGAATGCCGAGAATCACGAAGGAGATGCAGAACACCACCAGCCAGATTTTGCTCAGCCAGCCCTTGTAGCGCATCGATCTCACCGGGCTGCGATCCAGCCAAGGCAGCACGAACAGCACCGCAATCGCCGCCCCCATGGCGATAACGCCCAGGAGTTTGTCCGGCACCGCACGCAGGATTGCGTAGAACGGCGTGAAGTACCAGACCGGGGCAATATGCTCAGGCGTCTTGAACGGGTTGGCCGGCTCGAAATTAGGCTTTTCGAGGAAGTAGCCGCCCATTTCCGGGAAGAAGAACACAATGAAGCAGAAGATGAACAGGAACACCACAACGCCGACAATGTCCTTCACCGTGTAGTACGGGTGGAACGCGATGCCGTCCAGGGGGATGCCGTTTTCGTCTTTGTGCTTCTTGATATCGACGCCATCAGGGTTGTTCGAACCGACTTCGTGCAGCGCCAGAATGTGCAAGACCACCAGACCGAGAATCACGATCGGCAGCGCGACAACGTGCAAGGCGAAAAAGCGGTTCAGGGTGATTCCGGAGATCAGGTAGTCACCACGAATCCACTGGGTCAGGTCATCGCCGATCAGCGGAATCGCACCGAACAGCGAGATGATCACTTGGGCACCCCAGTAGGACATCTGGCCCCACGGCAGCAGATACCCCATGAACGCTTCGGCCATCAGTGCCAGGTAGATCAGCATGCCGAACACCCAGACCAGCTCGCGCGGTTTCTGGTACGAACCATAAAGCAGGCCGCGGAACATGTGCAGATAGACGACGATGAAAAACGCCGAGGCGCCGGTCGAGTGCAGCAGACGCAGGATCGAGCCGTACTCGACGTCGCGCATGATGTATTCAACGGAAGCAAACGCCTCTTCTGCCGACGGCGTATAGCTCATCGTCAGCCAAACGCCGGTGACGATCTGGTTGACCAGCACCAGCAGCGCCAGCGAGCCGAAGAAATAGAAGAAGTTGAAGTTTTTTGGTGCGTAATATTTGCTGAGATGGTCTTCCCACATTTTGGTCGCGGGAAAGCGCGCATCAACCCAATCCATGAACTTGCTCATCACGCTTTCTCCGTATCGACGCCAATGACAATCAGGTCATCGGTCTCATAGGAATGCGGGGGAACTGGCAGGTTCAAAGGCGCAGGTTGCGACTTGTAGACGCGGCCAGCCAGATCGTAGTGGGAACCGTGGCACGGGCAGAAATAGCCGCCTACCCAGTCCTTGCCCAGATCCGCAGGTGCCACTTCGGGACGGAAGGTCGGTGAGCAACCCAGGTGCGTACAGATCCCGATCAGCAGGAGAATTTCCGGCTTGATCGAGCGTACTTCAGGGTCGACATAAGTGGGTTGCGTGGAGTTTTTGGAGGTCGGATCGGAGAGCTGACCCTCGATCTTCTTGAGATTCCCCAGGATTTCCTCGGTACGGCGGACAATGAACACCGGCTGGCCGCGCCATTCAGCAATCATCTGCTGGCCTGGCTCGATTTTGCTGACATTCACTTTCACCGGTGCACCGGCAGCTTTCGCCTTGGCACTGGGAAACCATGACCCCACGAACGGGACCGCAGCCCCCACCGCTCCTGCAGCACCCACCACGGATGTGGCTGCCACCAGGAAGCGACGCCGGCCTGCATTCACGCCGTCATTGCTCATTCAGTCCTCTCCCATCAGCTTTTTTGGCCTGTTAAATCAGGCGTCTACTAAATAAATCAAATGTTACTTATAAAAATTTTGCCCGAATGGTAATGAAAACCCCCAATTCTGACAAGGTTAATTCCCCGGGGATCAACCCCTCAAGCCTTGGAGTATAGGGGGTCTACGGCTGTGGCAAGTTGTCACAACGCAATTCTTTGATAAATCGCACGCATAAAAAAACGCCCGCTTCCGTGAGGAGGCGGGCGTTCTTTTTTGAACGTGGAAGCGGAATTAACGCTTCGAGTACTGCGGACGCTTACGCGCTTTACGCAGACCAACTTTCTTACGTTCAACTTCACGGGCGTCGCGGGTAACGAAGCCAGCTTTGCGCAGAGCGCTACGCAGGGTTTCGTCGTAGTCCATCAGAGCGCGAGTGATGCCGTGGCGGATTGCGCCAGCCTGACCACTTACACCACCGCCGATCACGGTGACGTAGATGTCGAATTTCTCGACAGTCTCGGTCAGCTCCAGCGGCTGACGAACTACCATGCGGGCAGTTTCGCGGCCGAAGAAGTTATCCAGCGAACGGTTGTTGATGGAGATGTTACCAGTACCCGGACGCAGGAAAACGCGTGCGGTTGCGGTCTTGCGACGGCCAGTGCCGTAATTTTGAGTCGCCGACATAATGAACTATTCCGTTAAATCTTCAGTTCTTGGGGCTGCTGAGCAGTATGAGGGTGTGCAGCGCCCGCATAGACTTTCAGCTTACGGTACATGTCGCGACCCAGTGGGTTTTTAGGCAGCATGCCTTTAACCGCGGTCTCGATCACGCGCTCAGGGGCTTTGGCGATCAGCTTTTCAAAGTTGATCGACTTGATGCCGCCCGGGAAACCGGAGTGGGAGTAGTACATTTTGTCAGTGGTTTTAGCGCCGGTAACACGGATCTGCTCGGCGTTGATCACGACGATGTAGTCGCCGGTGTCAACGTGAGGAGTGTACTCAGGCTTGTGCTTGCCACGCAGACGGCTCGCGATTTCGGTGGCCAGACGACCCAGGGTCTGACCAGCAGCGTCGACGACAAACCAGTCGCGCTTTACTGTTTCCGGTTTAGCAGTAAAAGTTTTCATTCTTTATAGCCTCAGGGGCCGCCTGTAAATAAGACGGCGGATCTTACTGAATAGTGCGTACTTTGACAAGTCAAAGGCAGCCGGATACAGACGCTTTCGGGGGCTCGGGTCGGCGCGTCCGTTCAACGGCAAGATTCTTCGGCGGCGGCGCATCACTTCCACTGCAGAAAGAGGTCGGCAATTATGCAGATTGCGAAAAATTTTTCAACCTGCTTTTATGATTGTTTTGCCCAAGGAGCACCCGATGGACTATCGCCAGCTAGGCCGTACCGACCTGAACGTGAGTGCAATCTGCCTCGGCACCATGACCTGGGGCGAGCAAAACACTGAGGCTGAAGCCTTCGCCCAGATTGAACGGGCCAAAAAGGCAGGGATCAATTTCCTCGACACCGCCGAAATGTATCCGGTGCCGCCGAAAGCCGAAACCTACGCCACCACCGAGCGCTACATCGGCAATTACTTCAAGAGTCGCGGTGACCGTGCCGACTGGATCCTCGCCAGCAAGATCGCCGGCCCCGGCAACACCATCGACTACATCCGCGACAAGAACCTGCGCCACAACCGCCAGCACATCACCGAAGCACTGGACGGCAGTCTCAAGCGCCTGCAGACCGATTACATCGATCTGTATCAATTGCACTGGCCGGAACGCAGCACCAACTTTTTCGGACAGCTGGGCTACAAGCACAAGATCGAAGCCAACCTGACGCCGCTGGAAGACACCCTCGAAGCCCTCGACGAACAGGTGAAGGCCGGCAAGATCCGCCACATCGGCCTGTCCAACGAGACGCCGTGGGGCACCATGCGCTTTCTGGCTCTGGCCGAAGCCCGTGGCTGGCCGCGTGCAGTGTCGATCCAGAACCCGTACAACCTGCTCAACCGCAGCTTCGAAGTCGGCTTGGCCGAGATCGCCACCCGCGAACAGTGCGGCTTGCTCGCCTATTCGCCGCTGGCATTCGGCTTTCTCTCCGGCAAGTACGAAGGCGGCGCTCGCCCACCGAAAGGCCGCCTGAGCCTTTACAGCCGCTTCAGCCGCTATTTCAACCCGCAATCGGAGGCGGCGTGCAGCCGTTACGTAGCCCTGGCCCGTGAACACGGTCTGGACCCGGCACAAATGGCCTTGGCCTTCGTGACCCAGCAACCCTTCGTCACCAGCAACATCATCGGCGCGACGACGCTTGAGCAACTGGACAGCAACATTGCCAGTTTTGATCTGAAACTGTCCGATGAAGTGCTGGCCGGGATCGAGGCGATTCACAAGGATCATCCGAATCCGGCGCCTTGATTGACCGCTAGAAGCTTCGCGAGCAGGCTCGCTCCACAGGTACGGTGATCCCCTGTGGGAGCGAGCCTGCTCGCGAAGAGGCCAGTCGGATTACCTTAACAGCGGAACGCGGAGCGTCCCCGGCGGCATTCCCACGCAGAGCGTGGGAACGATCATCAAAGCGACCGCGCAATAATCTCCTTCATGATTTCATTGGTGCCGGCATAAATCCGCTGCACCCGCGCATCCGCCCACGCCCGGGCCACCGGGTATTCCCACATGAAGCCGTAGCCGCCATGCAATTGCACGCACTCGTCGAGGACTTTGCATTGCAGGTCGGTGCCCCAGTATTTGGCCATCGCCGCCGTCGGCACATCGAGTTTGCCCTGCAGATGCAGCTCCAGGCAGCGGTCGACGAAGACCCGGCCGATCTGAATCTCGGTGGCCATCTCGGCCAGTTTGAAGCGGGTGTTCTGAAAATCGGCAATCGCCTTGCCGAACGCCTTGCGATCACGGGTGTAATCCAGTGTCCATTGCAGCGCTGCCTCGGCCGAGGCCAGGCCGCCGATAGCCACGGTCAGACGTTCCTGCGGTAACTCCTGCATAAGATAGGCAAACCCGGCCCCCGCGTGGCCGAGAAGGTTTTCCTTCGGTACGCGCACATCCTGGAAGAACAGTTCCGAGGTGTCCTGCGCCTTCATGCCAACTTTCTCCAGGCGCTTGCCCTTCTCGAAGCCCGGCGTATTCGCCTCCACCAGAAACAGACTGGTGCCCTTGGCGCCAGCCTTGGGATCGGTCTTGGCCACCACGATCACCAGGTCAGCCAGAAAGCCGTTGGTGATAAAGGTTTTCGAGCCGTTGATGACATATTCGTCACCGTCGAGCACCGCCGTGGTCTTCACCCCTTGCAGGTCGGAACCGGCGCCCGGCTCGGTCATGGCAATCGCCGTGACCATTTCGCCCGAGACCAGTTTCGGCAGGTATTTGTGTTTCAGCGCCTCGCTGCCGTAATGCAGGATGTACGGTGCGACGATGTCCGAGTGCAGCGAAAAGCCGATACCGGTCAGGCCCAGACGCCCGACTTCTTCAATTACTACGGTGCTGTAGAGGAAATCCGCGCCCAGCCCGCCGTACTCTTCCGGCAGATGCGAGCACAGCATCCCCGCCTCTCCCGCCTTGTTCCACAGTGCGCGATCAATGTGCCCCTGCTTCTCCCACTGCGCGTGATACGGCACGGCCTCTTTTTCGAGGAATGTTCGCACGCTGTCGCGGAACAATTCGTGCTCGGGGCTGAACAGGGTTCTGGGGATCATGCGGCACCTTGCTTTGTTGTTGGAGGGATTCGGCTCTCAGAGACTAAGCCCGACTTCCGCTACGGGACACTGGACACATCCGACAAAAAATAAGACGATCCAGCCGTCTGGTGACCACTTTCCCTTATAAAAACAAAACAAAAGTTGAATTATGTCTAAGCACGTCTCCCCGCCCTTGCGGCGCGTCAGCATCCTGGCCATTGACCGGGTTTTCGCTTACACCCTCATGCAGGCCAAGGATTTTTTCCATGTGGCCAGCCTGCGTTACGGCAAACAACTGGGCCACGGCCTGACGCCGGCGTTCGAAACGCGCCTGGTCAGCCCCGATGGCAAACCGGTAAAAAGCTTCAGCGACGTAGTGATGCCGGTCGACGGCGGCCTGGAAAATGCCGATGTGATCATCCTCCCGGCGTTCTGGGACGATTTCGACACGCTGTGCAGCCGTTACCCGCAAATCCTGCCGTGGCTGCGCGAACAGCATGCGCGCGGCGCGGTGTTATGCGGCGAAGCCACCGGAGTGTTCTGGCTCGCCGAAGCCGGGCTGCTCAACGGCAAGGAAGCGACCACCTACTGGCGCTTCTTCAATGCCTTCGCCGAACGCTTCCCCAAGGTCTATCTGAATCAGGACAAGCACCTGACCGACGCCGACAATCTCTATTGCGCCGGCGGCACGACCTCGGCCTGCGATCTCTACATCTATCTGATCGAACGCTTCTGCGGCGCGAACGTAGCGCAAGCGGTGGCCCGCGACATCCTTTACGAAGTGCAACGCAGCTATTCGCCGGGACGTATCGGCTTCGGTGGGCAGAAGCTACATCAGGACGTGATCATCCTGCAGATCCAGCAGTGGCTCGAAGAACATTTTGCCGACAAGTTCCGCTTCGAAGACGTCGCCCGCGAGCACGGCATGAGCATCCGCAACTTCATGCGCCGCTTCCAGACCGCCACCGGCGACAAACCGCTGCACTACTTGCAGCGCCTGCGCATCGAGACGGCCAAGGGCTTGCTTTCGGGCACGCGCAAGAGCATCAAGACCATCAGTTATGAGGTTGGTTACGACGATGCGAGCTTCTTCGCGCGACTGTTCCGCCAGCACACTGAACTGTCGCCGAACCAGTATCGGCAGCAGTTTCAGCAGGCTGCGTAAACTTCCGCCAGACTGACGTCCCTGTGGGTGTAGTCCTTCCACGGGGACTGGCTCGTAAGTTGTGATTCGTCCGACACAAATGAACGAAAACAGAACAGCGTCTGGCTGTGTTTTACGACTGTTCGGACGTGCCTGCGCCGACCAGACTACTTCCCAAGCACATCGCATCAGGGAAGATCAACAGTGACCATCGGCTCCAGCTACAACTATCCCTCACAGGCTCCAGGCCTTGAAAAACGCAAAAAACGTTCGCCACAGGACAAATGGAAAGCCCGTTTCCCCAATCCGCCGGACCTGTGTTTTGACTACCGCGCGTTACTGGAGCAGCCAGGCGGAATCGCCCAAGCGACTGATTCGAGCCATCGAATCTGCATCATCGGAGCAGGCATCACAGGCCTGACGGCAGCGAGAGAATTGCTGCGCTGCGGCTTCACCCAGATCACGCTGATCGAACAGTCCTCGCGAATCGGCGGCAGACACCTGACCGTTCCCGGCAGTCCCCGATCCAAGGCCAGCCATACCCCATTCGAAATGGGTGCGATGCGTATGCCTTTGTTCAATCGCGAAGGAGAATCGCCGAAGGACGGTCGTTCGCTGATGGCCTACTACGCGACGATATTCGACCTGGCCCTTTCAGACTTTGCCAATCCCGGCAGCCAATGGGTCAAATCAACCGGCATCTATCTGCGCGAGGGCAGCCTGTCAAAGCAGGCTACGCCGCAAATGCTTATCTGGAAAAACGCCGACGGTCAGACCCACCCTCCCGGCGAGGAGCTGCAAGCGGTGTATGCAAAATGGAGAGCGTTCGCCGACCGCATGACCCGGCACGTTTGCGACAGTTATGCGAGCGAGGAATGGGAGTCCGTGTGGGCAGCTATTGTCGCCAGGTATCACGCCGTTTCCTTCCGTGATCTGGTGAGCATGCCAGTGCTACAGCGCTGGGAAAAAGAAACTCCGGGCGACTTCGGTGGAATGGGGATGTCGGCAGAAGAGTCGGCGATTTTTTATGCCATCGGCATTGGTGACGGCAGCTGGGGTGCATTCTATGACGTCTGCGCACTGTATCCGCTGCGCACCGCCATATTCGGCTTCAGCAGTCACTTGCAGTTGGTGTTGGGCCGAGTAGATGAAAAAGGCGACCCTCTGTCTGACTCGCCGCATGTCTTCAGCAATGCGGTTTTCGATTCCACCGGACTGCAATTTGAAAGGCCACGCTACCTCGGGCTCGCGGCGCTCAGCGAGTGCCTGATGTTCATCAAGCCAGATGAATCGCCGATGTCGCTCCATGAGCACAGCTTGCAGCGCCGAGAAGGCCTGCTGACAGACAGCTCGGTCACCCGCCTGAAAAAGCTCGCCAGTGGTAGAACCCGCGTCTACTACAACTGGAAACAGAGTCACCCGCAGCAAGCTCAGGAACACTTC
Source organism: Pseudomonas sp. Marseille-Q5117 (assembly GCF_946901175.1). Classification (NCBI taxonomy): domain Bacteria; kingdom Pseudomonadati; phylum Pseudomonadota; class Gammaproteobacteria; order Pseudomonadales; family Pseudomonadaceae; genus Pseudomonas; species Pseudomonas sp. Marseille-Q5117. The sequence continues at coordinate 17,258 of NZ_CAMPPP010000002.1, forward strand.
AATGATTTTGATTCGGTGATCATGACGCTGCCTTCGTGGCTGATCGAGACAAGAATCAAGCTGGACAATTTCCCTGCGCAAATGTTGCCGTTCGAAACGATCAACGCGTACAAGACCGCGCATTGGGAAACCAGTTGCAAGGTATTCGCGCCGCTGAAGAAATCCTTTCTGTCCGGCAATACCGCCATCCCCCAGGCCATCGTCACGGACAGCTTCATCCACGACGTTTATACCTACCGCTATAACGAGCACTATAGCTATGACTGCATTCTTCTCAGTTACACCTGGGAGGATGACGCGACCAAACTCAGCTGTTTCAGCGACAAGGAACTGGTCGCCAAATGCGCCGAAGAACTTGATCGCATCTTGCTCAACTGCAGCAACATCGGCCAGCGCATCTCGCCATACATAGGCCTGGAACAGGCCGTCGTCCAGCGTTGGATGACCGACAAGAACTCACTGGGCTGTGCCAAGCTTTACCGCCCCGGCGCCTACCACGACGCTGTATGCCTGATGAAATACAACCGCGACTATTCAAGCGTTTCCGGACTCTATCTGTCTGGCGAGTCGTTTTCGGTGGATGCCGGCTGGACAGAGCCCTGCTTTCGCGGTGCCATCGATGCTGTGATCCATATTTGTGAAAAGACCGGGGCCCGGTTCAATGGCGGCTTCAAGCTAGATGACTATCCGCATTACCAGACTGGGCCATGATCGGGCCTCACGCTGCCCCTCGGTCATGGGCAATTCAACGCGCTGAGCTTGCGCCGTCGATATACGTTCAAGCGTCCTAGGAGGCGTACTACACACTAACCGGAAAGCGCCGACTTACGTTCCGCTGCCGACTCGACTCTTATGTGCCTCGCCATTCAATGGCGTGAAAACAACAATAAGGGATCATGAAAAATGAATGAGTCAACGAGCCCCGTTCGTGTTGCGGTCGTGCAATGTGATCCGCAGGTCGGTACGCAAAATCGTGCAGCGAATCTGAGTAACAGCCTGGAGCTGGCACTGCAGGCGGTCAATGGCGGTGCCAATCTCATCGTTCTGCCCGAGCTGACGAATACCGGTTATTACTTTCGTACTCGACAGGATGCGTTCGAACACGCCGAATCGGTTCCAGATGGGCCGTGCGTGAGCCGGTGGCAGGATTTTGCTCGCCAGCATCAGGTGTATCTGGTGGCCGGGCTGGCCGAACGCGACGGATCGCGGCTGTACAACACAGCCGTGTTGCTGGGGCCTGACGGTTTCATCGGCAAATACCGCAAGGCGCACCTGTGGAATCTGGAGAAGCTCTGGTTCACTGCCGGCGATAGCGGCTTCCCGGTGTTCGAAACGCCGATCGGCCGTATCGGTCTGCTGATCTGCTGGGACATCTGGTTTCCCGAAGTTCCGAGAATCCTCAGCCAGCAGGGCGCGGATATCATCTGCAGTCTGAACAACTGGGTCTGGACACCACCGCCCTTGTTCGATGAGGCCGGCAAGTGCATGGCTTCGTACCTGACCATGACCGCCGCGCACGTCAACAATGTGTTCATTGCGGCGGCAAGCCGAATCGGCGAAGAACGTGGCGCTCGCTACCTTGGATGTTCTTTGATCGCTGGCACCAACGGCTGGCCGATCGGCCGCGTAGCGTCCGCCGATCAGCAGGAAATCCTCTTCGCCGATATTGACCTGACCAGCTCGCGCAGTGCGCCAATCTGGAACGACCTGAATGATCTGCACCGTGATCGGCGCTGTGACGTCTACGACCGGATGCTCGGTTACACCCTGCATCCATCCCTGCCGCGTTAACCGGAGGCAGGGCTATGGACATTCACACAAAACAACGAAAACCAATCATGACCAGAACCCCGATGGACAACACCATCATCGGCCTGCTCCTGGGGGCAGCGGCATTGATCGCCTGGCTTTCCTTAACCAATCATTCGCTGTGGTCGGCGCGCTGGCCGGATTACGGCCATATGGTCTCGAGTTTTCCTGACGCCGCTGCATGGCTGCGCTGGGTGCTCGGCGACATCAGCGAGGTGGCGTTCTATAAACACGAGTTTGCCTCCATAGGCCTTCTGGCCGGTGCTTACCTGGGTTACTGGGCGAATCGAACCGGGAAAACCTGGCAAGGCTTCACCATTTGCTACGGCAGCGGACTGTGGCCATGGTTAGTGACAAGCTCGTTACTGGGTCTGGTGCTGAGCAATCTGCTGTGGGGCTGGACCGTTACCGCCACCAGTTGGCAGCCCACCTTCGCGGCATTTGTGTCCTTGCCGGCCGCGATGGTGCTGATGTTTGGCGCCGGCTGGAAAGTCGCGATCAACGGCGCAATCATGGGCGCCCTGTTCGTGACACCGCTGTGTCTGCTCATCGTTAACTACGTGTGCAATCCACTCGGCCTGCCGGTGGTGATCGGCAACGTTTCGGGCATGGCCATCGCCAGCATCGGCGCGTTCTTGCTCTGTCGCTGCGTGCCGAGCCTGGTGAAATCCGCGGAACCCGAGCAGGCCGCCGTGGAAGCCAGTGTCACCGTGCCCAGCAAGGCGCCGGATTATGGCGTGGTATGGAGCATGCGCCGGGTCTTGGCGGATTTCTCCGAAGCACCTTTCTTCGGCAATGAGTGGGCGAGCCTGGGACTGATTGTCGGCGCGTTGCTCGCATTTACACTCAACCCAATGAGCCCGGTCTACGGCACCGGTCTGCTGCCGCAACTGCTGGCCGGTCAGGCGTTGACGTCGGCCATAGGCGTGGTGATCTGGCGCAGGCAGTGGATGGAGCGCGGTTGGTATCCGACCTATGTACCGCTGGTGTCCGTTGTTCCGGCTGCGATCCTTACCTTCGGCGGCGCTTGGCAAGTGATCATCTCCAGTGCGCTGCTCGGCGCCCTGATCGCCCCGCCACTGGCCTGCGCCCTCGCGCAGCGGCTGCCAGGCTTTATGCATGGCTTTATCGGCAATGTGTTGTCGATGGCCCTCAGTACGCTTTTGATCCTGCCAATCGTTGGATGGCTCGCCAGCCACTGACTTTATCCCTGCCCCGGCTGGCTTCTGGATCGTCTCCAGAACAGCCGGTTCTTCGCGAGGTATCACATGGAACTGCCAAAACTGGCGATTGCCGCTCTCGGCGGCACTGTCAGCATGCAATCGACGCAAGACGGCCAAGGCGTCGTTCCGGCGGTGTCCGGCGAAGCGTTGCTGAACACCGTGCCGGAGTTGAATGTGCTCGCACGAGCAACCGTCGAGACTTTCGGTCTTTTACCCAGCGCTTCGCTGGATTTCGACTACCTCTTGAACGTATTGGCCTGGGCTAACGCGCAGATCAGTCAAGGCGTGGCCGCAGTCATCATCATCCAGGGCACAGACACTCTGGAGGAATCCGCTGTTTTCTTCGATTACCTGTGGGCGCACGACGAGCCACTGGTGCTGACTGGTGCCATGCGCTCTGCTATGCAAGCGGGCGCTGACGGCCCGGCAAACCTGTTGGATGCCGGTCGCGTTGCGTTGGCGGCATGCAGTCATAGGCGCGGAGCACAGGTGGTTATCAACGGCGAGATTCACCGCGCCACCACCGTGCGCAAGGTCGATTCAATGGCCATGCACGCCTTCGCCTCGCCCTTGACCGGCCCTGCCGGCTTGTTAGTCGAAGGCGCACCGCGCTACTTCCATCCCCCGATTGCGCGCCATGTTTTGCCGATGCCGCAAAACACCCGCCAGCATATTGCTTTGCTGGAAGCTTCGCTCGGTGCAGACAGTCTGCTGTTAGAGAAAGTTGTGGAGCTGGGTTACGCCGGCCTGGTGATCGCTGGCTTCGGCGCCGGCCATGTCTCAGCGAACTGGGCCAACGTCATCGAAGGGATTGCCCGGCATATTCCGGTGATCATCGCCACCCGCACCGGTTGTGGCGCGACGGCGCAAGCGACCTATGGCTTCGTCGGGAGTGAAATCGATATGACGCGCAAAGGTACCCTGATGGCTGGGTTCCTATGCCCGCGCAAAGCGAGAATTCTGCTGTGGCTTCTGGTTGGCTGCCAACAGCAATCAACGTTGGAAACCTGCCTCGCTGAACTGGCCCCATAAAAAAAGGCCTGCAATCGCAGGCCCTTTTCCTTGCCGAGACTCCGATTAAGGCTTATGCGCCCGCGACAGAAACTCGTGGGATTGCATCTCCAGCAGTCGGCTCAGCGTGCGCTGGAACTCGAAGTTCAGGCGTCCGCCGGTATACAGATCCTTCAGTTCGACTTCGGCAGAAATGATCAGCTTGACGTTGCGATCGTAGAATTCGTCGACCATGTTGATGAAGCGGCGGGCGATGTCGTCGGTGGTGACGCTCATCTGCTCGACGCCGCTGAGCAGCACGGCGTGGAAAATCTTGCCCAGCTCGATATAGTCGTTCTGGCTGCGTGGGCCGTCGCACAGTTCGCGGAAGTCGAACCAGGCCACGTCGTCGCAGGTGCGCAGGGCACGGATTTCGCGGTTCTCGATGATCAGCACATCGTTTTCCACCGCCGCCGTGCACTCCGGCGTCAGCGCCTTGAAGCTCTTGCGCAGGCTTTCGTGCGCAGCTTCGTCGAGCGGATAGTGGAACAGCTCGGCTTGCTCGAGGTGACGCAGACGATAATCGACGCCGCTGTCGACGTTGACGATCTCGGTGTTCTGCTTGATCAGGGCGATGGCCGGGAGGAAGCGCGCCCGTTGCAGGCCATCCTTGTACAGACCGTCCGGAACGATGTTCGACGTCGCGACCAGGGTCACGCCGTTCTTGAACAGTTCTTCCATCAGCGTGCCGAGGATCATCGCGTCGGTGATGTCGGAGACGAAGAATTCATCGAAGCAAATCACCCGCGACTCGGCCGCAAAGCGCTTGGCGATGATGGTCAGCGGGTTCTTCTCGCCGCCCAGGGTCTTCATTTCTTCGTGCACACGCTTCATGAAGCGGTGGAAGTGCGTGCGCGTCTTTTCCTTGAACGGCAACGCTTCGAAGAAGGTGTCGACCAGGTAAGTCTTGCCGCGACCGACGCCACCCCAGAAATACAGGCCCTTGACCGGTGCCTGATCCTTTTTGCCAAACAGCTTGCCGAGCAAGCCCGGCTTGTTCTGGTCAGCGGCGATCAAGTCGTCGTACAGACGCTGCAAGTGACGCACAGCAGTTTCCTGCGCGGCGTCATGGAAGAAATCCGGGCGTTTCAGATCAGCTTGATATCGTTCTAGGGGCGTCATAATTCGTTAGCAAGGCAACAAAAACGGGCCGTCACTGTAGCGACGGCCTGTGGGAATGGCAATCGGCCCTTGGTCGGGTCGTGCCGCCGATCAGTCTTGAGCTGGAGTCAGCGCGACGCGCAACGCCTCGATGGCGGCGTCTCTCGCGGCAGCGTCGGCGAAGGCCGGGCTGTCGCCGACGCACTCACCGGCCAGCCAGACGCTGAAGCTCAATTCTTCAGTACGCACGTCCAGCGGCTCGCCGGACTGCAACTGTTTGGTCACCTGGCCGGCAGTTTTGCCGTCGGCGAAGTTGCGCGACAGCAGCAATTGCTCGCCATCGGCCGCCAGCAGACGGAAACGGAAGCTGCCGTCGTCCTCGCGGAAGCTGACGAAACGTGCGGCTTTCGCGGCTTTCTTCTTGGTAGTCGCGGCGACCTGAACCTGATTGACGAAAGAACGCAGGCCAACGGCTTCGCGCAGTTCGTTGAGGAACGGCGTGGCCACCGCACGAGCCTTCTTCGCACCGATCTGCAGAATGTCTTCCAGATCCGCCGGACGCTCGATCAACTGGTGATACTTCTCGCGCGCCTCGCCCAGCTCGTTGTCGAGCAACTGGAACAGGCGGTTCTTCGCTTCACCCCAGCCCAGACCACCGAGTAGCTCGCTGCGGAACTCGTCAGCCTGCGCCGGGGTGGCGAAGGCCTGGAACAGAGTGAACAGGTGCGAGTTATCGGGATCTTTCGCTTCGCCCGGGGCCTTGGAGTCGGTGACGATCCGCGAGATCGCGTCCTTCATTTCCTTGGCGCTGGAGAACAGCGGAATGGTGTTGTCGTAGCTCTTCGACATCTTGCGACCGTCGAGGCCCGGCAAGGTGGCCACGCTTTCCTCGATCAGCGCTTCAGGCATGGTGAAAAACTCTTTGCCCTGGCCGAACAGATGGTTGAAACGCTGGCCGATATCGCGAGCCATTTCCACGTGCTGAATCTGATCGCGACCGACCGGCACCTTGTGCGCGTTGAACATCAGGATGTCCGCGGCCATCAGCACCGGGTAGCTGTAGAGGCCCATGGTGATGCCGGCATCCGGGTCTTCACCGGTTTCAACGTTCTTGTCCACCGACGCCTTGTAGGCGTGCGCACGGTTGAGCAGGCCCTTGGCGGCGACGCAGGTCAGCAGCCAGGTCAGCTCGGGAATTTCCGGGATGTCGGACTGGCGGTAGAAGGTCACCCGATCGACATCGAGGCCACCGGCCAGCCAGGTCGCGGCAATTTCCAGACGCGAGCGCTGGATGCGCAGCGGGTCATCGCATTTGATCAAGGCGTGGTAGTCGGCCAGGAAATAGAACGAATCGGCCTGGCTGTCGCGGCTGGCGAGGATTGCCGGGCGGATCGCGCCGGCGTAGTTGCCCAGGTGCGGCGTGCCGGTGGTGGTGATGCCGGTGAGAATGCGGATACGGTTGGTCATGGGTAATCGCTTGTCAGACTGCAATCAATTCGAGAGACGCGGCAACAGCAGATCCTTGAGATCGGTCAGCTTGCCGTGAAAAAAGTGTCCGCATTCTGCCACTTTCAGCAGCTCATGGGGGCGCTGGAGTTGTTCCGACCACTGGTAGACCAATTGCGGATCGATGACTTCATCGGTTTCCGGCTGGATCACCGTCAGCTTGCCCAGTTGCGGCAGTTGATCCTGCTCGCCCAGACGCATTACCGCCGGCGCTACCATGAACAGGTGCTCAAGCTGCGAGCCTTGGGCTTCGAGACGGCCGCCGAGACTTGCTGCAACAAATCCGCCGAAGGAGAAACCGAACAGGGTCAGCGGCAAGTCCGGGTGCTTTTCCCGCAGCCATGCGGCGGCGGCCTGGGCGTCGTCGACTTCACCGGTGCCCATGTCGTGCGAGCCCTGGCTGGCGCCGACGCCGCGATAGTTGAAACGCAAGGTGATCAGGCCTGCGTCGCGCGCGGTGCGCTGCAGGGTCGAGACGACCTTGTTGAGCATCGTGCCGCCCTGCACCGGGTTCGGATGGCAGATCAGCGCGATGCCGCGCGGCTGCTCGTTATCCAGATACAAAGCCTCAATTTGGCCGACAGGGCCGTCAATCACTACAGGGGTTTCACGCATCAGCAAGGGAGGAACTCCGTGACCTCGAATCGGGTCGACTCGTCTAGCAAATTGTCTGTGCCAATCTATTGCGAGTGAATCGCGGTATACAGCGCAGGTTCGAGCCGTTAACGTAAAGCAAAGCCGTTTATAGAGGAAGGACTCGTGGAACACTCGCTCTTAGTTTGGTTGTTACCGACTCTTGCCCTGGTTGTGGGTGTCGCCATTGGATTCCTGATCGCGCGCGTTGCGCCGAACGCCGCACCGAGCCGCACGCAGCGTCAACTGGATGATATCCAGGAGCGTTTCGACAGTTATCAGAACGAAGTGGTCACCCACTTCAACAGCACCGCGATGCTGGTCAAGAAGCTGACCCAGAGCTATCAGGAAGTGCAGGACCACCTCGCCGAGGGCGCCAATCGTCTGGCCCTGGACGAGCAGACCCGCCAGCGCCTGATCGCCGCCCTGCACGCCGATGCTGCGCAGGCACCCCGCGAACGCCTGACGCCACCGCGCGATCAGGAACCACCGCGTGATTACGCGCCGAAGAGCCCGAATTCGCCGGGCATGCTCGATGAGCATTATGGTCTGAAGAAGTAATCGGGTTTCGCTGCGAACAAAAAGCCCCCGGACAGTGATGTGTCCGGGGGCTTTTTTGTATCTGCAATCTTCGCTGCGCTTGCCGGCCTCTTCGCGAGCAGGCTCGCTCCCACAAGGGGAATGCATTTCAAATGTGGGAGCGAGCCTGCTCGCGAAAGGGCCGCTACAGGCGACACAAAAAAATGCCCGATCATAAGACCGGGCATTTCTTCATCCAGGCAATCGCTTACGGATACTGCTGAACCGTACCCGGCTGTTGCTGCTGACCACCGTACTGCTGACCCGGAATCGCTTTCAGGTTGACTTCAACGCGGCGGTTCTGCGCGCGGCCATTCACGTCACCGTTGCTGGCAATCGGGTTATCCGGGCCGGCGCCACGGGCCGACAGGTTGGCACCGCTGACACCTTGCGAGGTCAGGTAGGTCGCCACGCTCTGCGCACGACGCTGTGACAGGTCCATGTTGTGCTGGCGGCTGCCGGTGCTGTCGGTGTAACCGACGATTTCGATCTGGTTCTGGTTGAACTCCTTCAGCGAGTTGGCCAGGTTGTTCAACGGCTGGTAGAAACTCGGTGCGATGTTCGCCGAATCGGTGGCGAAGGTGATGTTGCCCGGCATGATCAGCTTGATCTGATCGCCCTGACGCTGCACTTCAACGCCAGTGTTGGCCATGCTCGCGCGCAGTTTCTTTTCCTGCTGGTCGGCGTAGTAGCCATAGCCTGCCGCGGAGGCACCGACGACGGCAGCGCCGATCAAGGCGCCCTTGCCACGGTTGTCGTGGCCGATGGCGGCACCGGCAAGTGCACCGGCCAGCGCACCGAGGCCACCGTATTTGGCGGTTTTGCTCATGCCTTGCGAGCCACCGTCGACCTGACCCTGATTGTCATACGGATTGGGCGAGGCGCAGCCGGACAGCACGGCCACGGCAGTAGCGACAATAATCAAACGACGCGTGGTGAACATGGAGAGCTCCTGGTTTTTTGCATTCTGTGGTGCAGCGGCCACTGATCAATCAATGGACCTGCGCGGGCGTTGGATCATGACAATGCGCAAAAATTCCACCCGCTGCCCGTGACAAAAAATTCAGGCACGCACAAACGGGTTCTCACGCATCTCATCACCCAGACGCGTGTCCGGACCGTGCCCGGTGACAACCGTTGCGTCCTCGTCCAGCGTATACAGCCGCTGCTTGATCGAACGCACGATGGTCGCCTGATCGCCGCCCCACAAATCCGTACGCCCTACCCCGCGACGAAACAGCGTGTCGCCGGCTATCAACAGCTTAGCCTCGGAAAACCAAAAGCTCATGGAACCGGGTGTATGGCCCGGCGTGTGCAGTGCCACACCGCAACCGCAGGCGAGTTCTTCGTCATCGCTCAACCAGCGATCCGGCGACGGCACCGGGGTGTAGGGCACGCCGAACATCTGGCACTGCATCTCCAGATTGTCCCAGAGGAACTGGTCTTCCTTGTGCAGATGCAGGGTCGCACCGGTTTTCTCCTTCATCTGCCCGGAAGCGAGAAAGTGGTCGAGATGCGCGTGAGTGTGGATGATGCTGACGACTTTCAGGCCATGGGCGCCGAGGCGCGCCATGATCAAGTCTGGATTGCCGCCCGGGTCGACGACGATGGCTTCTTTCGTGATCGGGTCGCCGATGATGGTGCAGTTGCACTGGAGCGGGCCGACGGGGAAGGTTTCGCGGATAAGGGGAGTATCTTTAGAATTCATGGTTACGGAAATCCAATTTTTTGTCTTGACGGCTTACATCATGACAAAACATTGGTGAAATTTTAACGTTCTATGCTATTGCCCTTCCGAAACCCCGATTCAAACCAAAGCTGTCGACATTCACAGGAGCTCACCACCGTTTCTCAAGTACCGAAACTCCAGGTTTACCTGTAAAATCGCCCGCGACCATGTGAAACCACTAAAGGACTAGTTAGTTGAAGAACCTAAAGAACAAACTGACAAATGAAAAACTGACTGCAATTGCCAAAATAACAGGCGCCTCTTATTCAATTGTGGAAAAACACCTAACACTTGAAAGCCCTACGCCTTTCTTGAAATCGCAAGAGCAACATTACTCCCTCAAAGAATCCGTTTATTTGCATGATGACTTTGAGAGCCTCCTTCACGTCACGCTATTAGATTACGGATCAAAGTTCGAAGAAGACTACCTGGAGCGAAATATTGGTTCCAGCGATTCTGAACCACTCGAACTAGAAATCAGTGAAATCGACTACAAGCATCAAAAAGTCGTTCTAGAAGGAAGTATTTACGGCGACCTCCTTCACGCCTCTGCCAATTATCCGATTGCCAAATTCGCAGTAGCTGGATTCAAGCCGGGAGCCTATAAAAAACTTGACCTATATAAAACACTAACCTGCGAGGCTTACTTACTAGAGTCTCGGGGCGATACAAAGCTGAGTTTCTTTACCTATTACACTGCCATTGAATCATTCATCACCTTGAAAATTCAAGACTATAAAAGTCACCTACACTCAGAGTTACATCATGCCCTTGAACACCTGAGTCTCGACGACAAGATCAAAATAGCCGGCAGAGAGTCATGTTCGACAGACGACCTTTCAAAAATACCTGCTTGGGGGGATATCAGTGGCGAGTTCAAAAAATCACAAAGACTGCGTAACAAGATAGCCCACGCACACTCCAGAATAGAAATCTCAACTGAACAAGTTGATTCAGTCTTTTACTGCCTCGCTTGCCTAATCGCCATCATGAACAGCAAAAAATATGACTTCATCTCTATCAGAAAGCATCTGTTCTCCTAGGCCCTGCTCATAAAAATTCAACCAATTACCAAGACCAACAAAGGTGCTTTAATGAAAGATCATACGATATCAATGGTATCAGGGCTCGCCGGCGTAATTATCGGAGCAATTTTACAATTCGCCATCACCTATCATCTTGTAGAAAAGCCTAAAATTGCAATTGAAGAAAAGAAAACCGCCATTGAGGTCCAAAAAATAATATCCAGTCTGTCAGCAAATATCGAAACTGAATGCAGTAGCGAAAAAGGCGACAACTGGACATGGCATATCAACTGCCAAGCGATCAATAAAGGCACATTTCCTGTCAATGTGCGTATAAAGGATGCATCTATATATCTGGTCTCAGACCAGAAGAGGGTTCCTCTGAAGCAGGGCCAAAATTTCTCAATCAGTTTCCCTAAAGAAAACTACAAGCCTATATTAAATGCCGGATCTCGTGGCTATTTGGATTATTACATAATTCTCAACAAGCAAGATTATCCTGATGGAGTGAAGCAAGCGTCTACCGGAGCCAACACTGTATTTGAGTTCGAAACATCCCCAGCCGCTCAACGCTTTCTAATAAAAAACTTTCCTGACGCAGCCGCCTTTATTGAAGAATATTCAAAGAGCGGGGTTAATTTCATGACTTTGTTGACAGACAGCAAAGATAGTTCTTCAGGTAATGGTTAGCAGCTAAGTACCATCTTGTTTACAACAACATACCCAGCTCTTTCGCCCGTGCCACTGCTTGCGTGCGCCGCTCGACCCCCAACTTGCTGTTGATATGGCTTGCGTGGGTTTTCACGGTATGCAATGAGATGAACAACTGTTCGCTGATCTCCTGATTCGAACAGCCTTGAGCGATCAGGCGTAGTACGGCCAGTTCGCGGCTGCTGAGTTGCTCTGCCACTGCGCAATCCACAACCTGGCGAGGCGCCGCTGGCGGGAGGTGTTCAAGCAATTGCTGTTCTGTGAGTGCCGGCGAAGCCTGCAATTGGCTTCGCAGCCAGTTCTCGTGCCCCTTCATCAAGGCATCGAACGGCTGCAGCACGCCTCCGGCGGCGGCTTCCAGCGCCTGACTCAATGCCTTGCGGGCTTCTGTCTCTCGACCGCCTGCCAGCAACAACGCCACTTTCTGCGTCAACGCCATCACACTGAGCAACTGCCGCCCGGTCTGCTGGCCGTTTTCATGCAACACGTTCAAGCGCCCTTCGGCAAGCATCGGTTGCCCCTGAATCACATCGAGCAGCGCCTGTTGCAGTTCCACGTGCAGTGGCAGCTGTGGATGAAACTCTGGCGGTGCGGCAGCGTGTTCACCGGTGTAGGTCTGGCCCAGGCGCGCAAGCCACGCCTCGGCAAGATCAATACGCCCCTGCGCCAGCCACAGTTCGCATTTGACCAGGGTGATCATCGCCAGATAGTAGATCGGCGGTACGTCCCAGATGTGCATCAGGCGTTCGGCTTCGGCGAGTTCGGCGAAGGCCTTGGCGAACTCGCCGCTGGCGCCGTCGAGGCGGGCAATCACGCAGTGGCCGATCAGTACGCTGATGTCGCGACAAGCCCGCGCCTCGCCAATCCCGGCGAGCAGGCGTACGCGTGCAGCCTGCGGCTGCAAACGCATCGCCAGCAGGAAACCTTCATACAACGTCAGCCGCGCGCGCACGGCGTACAGGCGTTGCGGCGACAGACCGCGCAAGCGTTCCAGGCCCTGATGCACTTCATCCAGCGCGCGCAGGATCTCGCCCCGCGATTGCAGAACCCGCGCCCTGTCGTAGTGCGCCAGTGCTTCGAATAATGGATTGCCGACTCGCTGTGCCAGCTCGAGGGACTCACGGTTCAGGCCACGGGCGCGCCACAGATCACCGTCGGCGATCGCCAGATTGGACAAGGTCGACAGGCACATCAGGCGCTGGCCATAACGCTTGGCCGGCAGGCTCTCCAGCGCTTCACTGCAATAGCGCAGGGTCAGTTCGCGATGGCCGCGCCCGCGAGCGATGATCCCGCTCAATGCCAGCCACTGCGCCAGCATGGATTTCTGCGCAGTGGCTGAAGGTGCTGGCAGAAAGCGGCTTAAATGGCTGGCCAGCTCCTCAGCGGCGTCGAGCTGACAGGCCAGCCCCAGCGCCCAGCTGTAGAGCACGATCAGCCGTGGCGTGCTGATCAGCAGGCTGTCGGGCAAGTCCATTTTCCAGCGCAGCAGCATGCCGACGTTCTGCTCGGCGAGCAGCTGTTCTTCGGACAGGTTCTGTACGAGATTTGCCGCGACATCGAGATGCCCGGCACGCAAGGCCTGCTCCACCGCTTCGTCGAGCAGGCCTTGCGCATTGAACCAGCGGCAGGCGCGCAAATGCAGGGTGGCGTTGGGCACCATCGCCTGGGCGATTGGTCGGCTGCGCAACAAGTCGGAAAACAAATGGTGATAGCGATACCAGTGACCGTGCTCGTCCAGCGGCACCAGAAACACCTGATGGGCGAGCAGAAAGCGCAGGATCTCGGCGCTGTCATGAGCTTCGCGGACCGCATCGCACAGCTCGCTGCAAAAGCGTTCCTGCGGAGCGGTTTCGTAGAGAAACGATTGCACTTCGGCCGGCAGGCAATCGATGACTTCTTCGAGCAGATAGTCGCGTATCAGTCCTTCGCCGCCGTTCAGTGCTTGCGGCAGCGCGGCATCGTTGCCCGCCTCGGCCACCGCCAGCAGCCAGAAGCGCAGACCGGCAACCCAGCCTTCGCTGCGCTGGATCAGGCTTTCCAGTGCTTCGCCGCGCAGTGAGCTGCTGTGGCGGTCGAGCAAGGTCAGGGCTTCGTCGTGGGTCAGGCGCAAGTCCTGTTCGTGCAGCTCGAGCAATTGTCGCGACAGGCGCAGACGCGCCAGATGCCAGTCCGGGCGCTGGCGACTGGTGACCATCACCAACAAGCCATCGGGCAAATGATTGAGGAAAAATTGCAGGCAACGATCCAGCACCGGGCCTTGGGCGAGGTGGTAATCGTCGAGCACCAGCAGCAGCGGTGCAGCAGGATCGAGATGCAGCGCCAGCTCATCGAGCAGACCGTCGAGCCATTCTTCGAAGGCGAATGGCTGATGACGCTGACGCATTTTCAACAGGCCGAGGGCACCAGCGCCCAACGCAGGAAAATAGTCCTGCAGACCTTCGAGCAAGCGCTCAAGAAAACGTCCGGGATCGCTGTCCCGTGGGCTCAAGCCCAGCCAGAGACTTTGCCAGTGCGCCGGCAGACTCTGACAGAACTCCACCGCCAGCGAGCTTTTGCCGAACCCGGCCGGGGCACTGACCAGCAGCAACCGACCTCCGAGCCCGGCCTGCAGACGCTGGCAAAGGCGCGGCCGCAAGACATAGCCATCAGGCAGCGGCGGGCGGAAAAAACGCCCGTCCAGTGCTGCGACGGTGATGCTTGCGGGACCCGGAAGTGGGGACAGATCAGTCATGGCCGGCTCTTGTTCGAAGGCGATTGGCGGCGTTGCAGATGTCCGCAGCCTAGCCTTAAACGAAGAGGTAATGAAGGTCGCTGCTACAAATGGCTACAAAAAGGCTACAGACACAAAAACGCCCCGAACCGGTCGGGGCGTTTTCACGAGGATGCGGCCTCGGGTTTACGCAGGTTTAGCGAACACCATCCTGACGCAGAGCGGCCGGGGTGAAGTCGCTGGTGGTGGCGGTGAAGCCGAAGTCATACGCCTGCTTCTCTTCGTTCTTCATGCCCAGTGCCAGATAACGGCCGGACTGCAGGTCGTAGAGGGTTTCGAGGGCGTACCACGGCACTTGCTTGTCGTAGTAGTTCTCGGCATGCGCCTCGGCTACACGCCACAGTTGGCCACGACCGTCGTAGTGGTCGATGACCGCTGCCTGCCAGGTGTCCTCGTCGATGTAGAAGTCACGCTTGGCGTAGATGTGGCGCTGGCCTTCCTTCAGGGTCGCGACCACGTGCCAGACGCGGCGCAGCTCGTAGCGAGCCAAGTCCTGGTTGATGTGGCCGGCCTTGATGATGTCCGAGTACTTCAGTTTCGGATCGTCGAGCTTGTAGCTGTCGGAAGCGATGTACATCTCTTTCTTGCCTTCGAGCTTCCAGTCGTAACGATCCGGCGCACCGTTGTACATGTCGAGGTTGTCGGAAGTACGCAGGCCGTCGGCGGCAGTACCCGGGCCGTCATACGACACTTGCGGTGCACGGCGCACACGACGCTGACCGGCGTTGTAGACCCACGCCGAACGCGGCTCCTTGACCTGATCGAGCGTCTCGTGCACCAGCAGTACGCCACCGGCCAGACGCGCCGGCGCGGTCACTTTCTGCTTGAAGTAGAACAGGATGTTGCCCGGGTTCGCCGGATCGTAGTCCTTCATCTTGTCGCGGAACACGAACTGATCCTGGAAGTACACCAGGCTGTACGAGCCGTTCGGTTGCGGCGTGGCCTGCGTCACCAGACGGGTCACGCTGCCGCCGCGATAGCGGGTGATGTGGTTCCAGATCACTTCCACACCGGTTTTCGGGATCGGGAACGGCACGGCGGTATCGAAGTTTTCCAGACCATTGCCGCCGGACACCAGGTTGGTGCTGGTGGCGTTCTTCTTGATCGCGGCGAACACGTCATCCGGCACGGTGGCGCCGCGATGGGACGGATAGACCGGCATCTTGAAGGTTTCCGGGTAGCGCTTGAACATCGCGTACTGGCCCGGGGCGAGCTTGTCCTTGTACTTGTCGACATCCTTGGCGGTGATGGTGAACAGCGGTTGCTCACTGGCGTAAGGGTTGGACAGGAAGCCTTTGCTGTCGACGCTGCCGGCGTTTTTCGGCAGCGGTTTCCAGGCCGGGATCGAACCGTCGGCATTACCGGCCATTTCCGCACCCATCGGCGTCAGGCTCTTGCCCAGTTTATCCGCTTCGGCAGCAGGCACCGCCGCCATGACACTGGTCGCCAGCAGCGACAGGCCCAGAAAACCGGCGTGGAACAGACTCTTTGTTATTTTCATAAATTCGTTCGTCCTGAAATGCAGTGCTTAGAAGTTCACGCCGAAGCTGAGCGCCACGAAGTCGCGGTCATCCACGGTGGTGTACTTGCCGTCGAAGAAATTGGTGTAAGCCAGGCTCGCGGTGTAGGTGTTCTGGTACTCGGCATCGACGCCCAGGCTGACCGCTTTGCGACCTTCCTCGAAGTTGCCGCCAGGGCCTGGCGAGTAACCGCTGACATCGTGGGACCAGGCCACGTTCGGCTTGAGGTTCACACCGGCAAACACGTCGTTGTATTCCCAGATCGCCCGACCACGGTAGCCCCACGACATCGACGTGGTGAAACCGTCGTTTTCGCAATTGCGGCTGCGGTTGTTCTGCGGCGAACCGGGACCTGCACCGTTGATGGTGCTGTTGTTGAGGATGTTAGCGCAGGTATCGATACCGCCAGTGGCCGGCAATTCGCCCGGACCGTAGACCGGGTCACGGCCATAGCGCTTGTCGGAACGGCTTTCCAGGCCACCGACGTAGGTCGCGCCGACTTCACCGACGAGGGTCAGACGGCTGGCGCCCATGACCTGATCGAAGAAGTGCGTGAAGGTCGTCTGGATCTGGGTAATTTCCTTGCGCTCATAGCCATGCAGATCCTGACCCGGCACGCCGGTCAGCAGCGAAGCGTTGGTCAGCGCGCCGCCCAGCGGACGCACGCCGGCAAACAGGATGTCGGTGGAGTTCAGTTGTACCGGCGCGTTCGGACGGTAGCTGATCTCACCGCTCCACGCCGTACCGGTAGGCAGGGTGGTGGAGAAGCTCAGACCGTAGAGACGAATGTCTTCCGGGTATTCGATGAAGTAATTGGAGTTGCCCGCAACCAGCAGCGGTGCGAGCGCGGCAAACGGCCCCGGCAGACTGGCGGCGGTGTTGTAGACCGATTGCGGGGCACCGGTGGCGCTGAAGATCGGCGCACGGCTGTGGTAGTTCATGAAGTAGGCGCCGAACTCGGTGTCGAGTGGCTCGAACATGTATTTGAGGGACGCGCCCCACTGACCGCTATCGCGCGCGTCACGGTCCGGCCCACGGCGTACCAGCACGCCTTCTTGGTCGACGTTCACACCGTTGGCGGCCAACGGCCCCAGAGCGATCGCCGGAATCTGCGAACGCTTGTTCAGTACGCGCAGATTGTTGTCGCAACCGTCGGCAACGATGTCCGGCTGGGAGAAGAAGGTGCCGCAGTTATCGACGACAGTCTGATCCCATTCCAGTTGGTAGAACGCTTCGGCCGAGAGGTTATCGGTGAGGCTCTGGGACACGTAGAACATGTTGACCGGAATCAGGCCTTCCTTGATCTCGGCGCCCGGACGACGGAACGCGGAGACGTCGATCGGGTTGATCGAGTTGATGCCGCCGCCGATGAAGGTACTTTCACCCCAGCTCACGACCTGCTTGCCGAGACGCACGGAACCCGGCTGATCGGCGATCGCATAGTTGTGGTAGACGAAGGCGTCGAGGATCTGCCCGCCGGAGGACTTGGCGCCCTCTTTGCGGTTGCTGTCGCTGATGTCCTTGAACTCGCGGCTCTCGTCCTTCAGTTCGAAGTCGTACCAGTATTTGCCACGGACGAACACGCCGGTGTCGCCGTATTTCAATTCAAGGTCATGGATGCCCTTGAAGATCTTCGAGAAAGTTTCGCCGCTCTTGAAGTTGGCGTGACCGTCATCGGAAGTCTGCGACAGGCCACGGCCGCCGTTGTTGACGCCGATGAGGTTCTTGTTCGGGCTCTGAGTAGACCAACTGGCACCGATCGACAGGGACGAGTCGAACTGGCCTTCGATTTCACCGACGTTGAAACTGACGCCGAATGCAGGCCCGGCGAGCGAGGAGGCAAGACTGACCGCCAGAGGCAGTTTCGCCCGGCGCCAGAACTGGTTTACTGAGGTCATCGACGCTACTCCATGTGCATTATTGTTATGGCAGTGAGTACTTTTAAAAACGCTGTGGAGGACCGGGCGCCAGGGCTGCCCGAAATCGTTCCAGAGTTGCTCGCCCCGTTCAGTGCGTGTGCTCCGTTTTCAAAAAGTCCTTGAGCGGACTATAGCCAGCGGGTGGTAGTGCTTGATCCCTCTAAAGTGTGATTTGCAGCCGCCAACCACTCTGGAACAGTCCTTTCGCCAGTCCGACACACGTCGGCACGGCAAGGATGGCTGATTTTTTCGATTTCACAAGCCAAGCGCTTGCTTGGTGGGTCTGGCGCGCCGGTTTCGGCGCGCCAGCAGGCACTTAAAGTGTCGAAAGGAAGGTGCTGTTGTTGGCCTGCCATTCGGTGATGTCGAGGCGGATGCGCTTCTTGTCGAGCTTGCCGACACTGGTCTTGGGAATTTCGGTAACAAGGGCGATCTGACTGGGGATCGCCCACTTGCTCAGGTGCCCCAGCTCGACGAACGGCTTGAGGTGCTCCTTCAGTTCCCGTGCACCGATCACCTGGCCTTCACGGACCACCAGCAAGGCAAACGGGCGCTCGCCCCATTGCGGATCGGCGATGCCCACCACTGCTACTTCGCGTACCGCGGCATGGCGGCTGATCAGGTCTTCGAGATCGAGGGAGGAGATCCACTCGCCGCCGGTCTTGATCACGTCCTTGATGCGGTCACGAATATCGATCACACCCATGCTGTCGAGCGTGGCGACGTCACCGGTGTGCAACCAGCCACCGGCCCAGAGCTCGGCGCCCTTCTGCGGCTCGTTGAAATAACCTTCGGTCAGCCATGGCGCGCGCAGCACCAGTTCGCCCTGGGTTTCGCCGTCGGCCGGAAGGAAATTGCCCTCGCCGTCGACAATCGCCGCTTCGACCAGTGGCCCCGGCACGCCGGCCTTGATCCGGTAAGTGGTGCGCTCGTCTTCGCTGCCGGCCATCAATTCGTCGTTGAGGTGCGCGCAGGACACCAGCGGCCCGGTTTCCGACATGCCGTACGCGGCCGTCAGCTGAATGCCTCGGGCCTTGGCGTTTTCATAGAGGCTGCGATTGAGTGCGCTGCCGCCGATGACGATTTTCCAGCCGCCAAAATCCGCACCCTGCGCGGCCTTGGCGTTGAGCAGCATCTGCAGGATGGTCGGCACGCAATGGGAAAAGGTGACCTTCTCCTTGCGCCACAACTCCACCAGATAGTCCGGGTCGTAGCGCCCCGGATAGACCTGCTTGAGCCCGAGCATGGTCGCCACGTACGGCAGACCCCAGGCGTGGACGTGGAACATCGGCGTGATCGGCATGTACACATCGTTGGTGCCGAGCAGGCGTACGCTGTCGATCGAACCCATGATCGTCGCCACGCCGATGGTGTGCAGCACCAGTTGCCGATGGGTGAAATACACGCCTTTCGGGTTGCCGGTGGTACCGGTGGTGTAGAACGTGGTGGCGACCGAGTTTTCGTCGAAGTCCTGGAAATCGTATTGCGCACTCGCGGCGGCCAGCAGTTGCTCGTATTCGCCGACGAGGCTGGGCAGCTCAGCGGTTTTCTCCGGGAGATCGGTCAGCAGCAGGGTTTTCTCGACCGTGGTCAACTGCGGCGCGATGGCCTGATACAGCCCGACGAACTCGCTGTTGACCAGCACGAAGCGGTCCTCGGCGTGGTTCATGGTGTAAAGGATCTGCTCGGGCGACAGACGCACGTTGATGGTGTGGATCACCGCGCCGATCATCGGAATGGCGAACATGCATTCCAGGTAGCGGTGGCTGTCCCAGTCCATCACCGCCACGGTGTCACCAGCCTTGACGCCGGCAGCCGTCAGCACATTGGCCAGCCGCGCAACCCGCTCGATCAGGGTCGGATAGCTGTAGCGCAACTGGTCGCGGTAGATGATTTCGCGGGTTTTCTCGTAACGGGCGCCGGACATCAGCAGCCGTTTGATCAGCAATGGATACTGGTAGGCCCCATCGGCCGGCGGAATGACCCGAGTCTGCAACATAAGAATCCCTTTTCTGACTGCACGGTGTTGGCGGAGAGATTCGTACTCTAGTGCGCCTGCATGACAGTCAAATCAGCCAAAGGAATGATTTGCAGAGCCGGACAAATGCTAGCTTTGCGCCAGCATTTCGGGCCAAAGTTGAAGAAAACACGACCTGCTCGCGAAGGCGTCGGGTCAGTCGACATTTTTGGTGACTGGACTGGCGCTTTCGCGAGCAGGCTCGCTCCCACAGGGATTGATGTGTTCCAGTTCTCAATGCATCTCGGTGAACGCGATTTTCACGCCGAGAGCGATCAGCACCGCGCCCATAGTGCGGTCGAACCAGTGGCCCATGCGCGCGAAGCCGGCGCGCACGCGTTGCTGGCTGAACAGCATCGCCACCAGGCAAAACCAGATCGCCGTCGCCACCGCCAGGTACACCCCGTAACCGGCCTGTACCACCAGCGGTGTGTGCGGGTTGATCACCACGGTGAACAGCGACAAAAAGAACAGCGTGGCTTTCGGGTTCAGTCCGTTGGTCACAAAGCCCGAGGTGAACGCCCCGCGCGCCGTGCGCTCACCGGCCTCCTGATGCAGATCATCGGCCACAGTTTTCGCTGGCTGCGCGCGCAAGGCCTTGAAGCCGATGTACAGCAGATACGCCGCCGCCGCCCACTTCAGGGCGTTGAACAGCACGATCGATTGCGACACGATCAGACCGATGCCGAGCAACGAATAGCCAACGTGCAGGAAAATCGCCGTGCCCACGCCCAGCGCGGTCCAGGTGCCGGCGCGGCGCCCATGGGTCACGCTCTCGCGCACGACCACGGCAAAGTCCGGGCCGGGGCTGGCCACGGCGAGCAGATGGATCAGGGCAACGGTCAAGAACTCGGTCCAGTACATGGGGGCTCCTTTGGGGCAGCTTGGGTCAATAAAAAATCTGTAAAGAACACAGTCCTGTGGCGAGGGGATTTATCCCCGTTGGGTTGCGAAGCAGCCCCAAAAACTTCTGTCTGGCCCGCAGGCAATGATTTTGCGACGGCTGCGCAGCCGATCGGGGCGGTGCGACGTTTCGCTAAATCCCCTCGCCACAAGGTTATGTGTCCGCTGCGGGATCAGCGTAACGATTTGTTTCATCTGGTAGGCTCGGCAGAGTACGCCCTCCGCTCACAGCACAAAAGGTACAGTTGATGACGAACACGCGCCGCGCGGTATTCCTTGATCACCCTTCGCTGGATCTCGGCGATCTGGACCTCGGTCCGTTGCGTGAATGCTTCAGCGACTTGCAGCTGTTCGCTCACACTCTGCCGGAACAGGTCAGTGAACGCCTGTACGGCGCCAGTGTGGCGATCACCAACAAAGTCATGATCGACGCGGCCGCGATGGCTGCCAACCCGCCACTGAAACTGATCCTGATCAGCGCCACCGGCACCAACAACGTCGACCTCACTGCCGCCCGCGCTCAGGGCATCACCGTGTGCAATTGCCAGGCTTACGGCACGCCGTCGGTGGCGCAACACACGATCATGCTGTTGCTCAACCTCGCCACGCGCCTGGCTGACTATCAAAAGGCTGTGGGCGAAGGCCGCTGGCAACAGGCGAAACAGTTCTGTCTGCTCGACTACCCGATCGTCGAACTGCAAGGCAAAACCCTCGGCCTGCTCGGCCATGGCGAACTCGGTGGCGCCGTGGCGCGACTGGCCGAAGCGTTTGGCATGCGCGTGTTGCTCGGGCAGATTCCGGGGCGCCCGGCTCGGCCGGATCGCCTGCCGCTGGAAGAACTGCTGCCGCAGATCGACGCCCTGACCCTGCACTGCCCGCTCAACGAGCACACCCGGAACTTCATCGGCGCCGGCGAGCTGGCCGCGATGAAGCCCGGCGCATTTGTGGTCAATACCGCTCGTGGCGGCTTGATCGACGAGCAAGCGCTGGCCGACGCTTTGCGTAGCGGCCACCTCGGCGGTGCGGCGACCGATGTGTTGAGTGTCGAGCCACCGACCCAGGGCAATCCGCTGCTCGCTGCCGATATCCCGCGCCTGATCGTCACCCCGCACAACGCCTGGGGCAGCCGTGAGGCGCGCCAGCGTATCGTCGGGCAACTGAGCGAAAACGCCCAGGCGTTCTTCAGCGGTGAGGCGCTGCGGGTCGTCAGTTGATAAACTGCGGCACTTTTTTTCAAGGAGCAGTTATGGATCCGCGCAGTGAAGTACTGCTTCGTCAGGCCGAGTTATTCCAGGGTTCGCTGCTGTTGGCCGGCCTGCCCGCCGATGATTTGCTCGGGCGCTTGCCCAACGCGTTCGGCTGGTGCTGGCACGCTGGCGATCAAGCCGCACTGGACGCACGTTTCGAAGGCCGCAGCCATTTCGGCGTAAACGTGCCCGAGCGCGAATTCGACAGCGCTGTGGTGTTCCTGCCCAAATCCAAGGACCTGACCGATTACATCCTCAACGCCGTGGCGTCGCGTCTGGCCGGGCGCGAGGTGTTTCTGGTCGGGGAAAAACGCAGCGGCATCGAAGGCGCATCCAAACAGCTCAATCCGTTTGGCAAGCCACGCAAACTCGACAGCGCCCGCCACTGCCAGCTCTGGCAAGTCACCGTGGCCAATGCGCCTGAAGCGAAACCGCTGGAAAGCCTGGCGCAGACTTACGAACTGCCGCTGGCCGAAGGGCCGTTGAAAGTCATCAGCCTGCCGGGCGTGTTCAGCCACGGTCGACTGGATCGCGGCAGCGCCCTGCTGCTGGAGCATCTGGACAAACTGCCGAGCGGCCATCTGCTCGACTTCGGTTGCGGCGCCGGCGTGCTCGGGGCTGCGGTGAAACGTCGCTATCCGCACAATCAGGTGACGTTGCTGGATGTCGACGCGTTCGCCGCCGCCAGCAGCCGTCTGACCCTCGCCGCCAATGGCCTGGAAGCCGAAGTGCTGACCGGCGACGGCATCGACGCCGCGCCGATGGGTTTGAGCGCGATTCTGAGCAATCCGCCATTCCATGTCGGCGTGCACACCGATTATTTCGCTACGGAGAACCTGCTGCGAAAAGCGGCGAAACATCTAAAAAACGGTGGCGAACTGCGCCTTGTGGCGAACAGCTTCCTCAAGTATCAGCCGCTGATCGAGGAGCACCTGGGCGTGTGTGCGATCAAGGCTGAAGGCAATGGTTTCCGGATCTACCGGGCCAAGCGCGGCTGAAAATTTGTTCTTGCCCAATCGTATTTGCCTAGGCAGAATCCGCTCCGTCCTAGGGGAGTAGTCTCCCACGAGCGCCAAGCTCGTCCGGCATACGTCAACATACTTGATCCTCAGATCATGGCGTATGCGACCCAAGCGTCCGCACCAGACGGATCGCAGGGTTTGACAAGACCTATGACACGCACACCTTACCCGGGGCGGGAAGGCTGTACGTGTCATAGCCGTGTCGACCCGCCCCTTAGGAAATCCCTGATGCTGGACTCGCTACTCGTTCCCACCGCTATCGTTGCCTTGGCCGAAATCGGCGACAAGACGCAACTGCTCGCGCTGATTCTCGCCGCTCGCTTTCGCAAACCCTGGCCGATCATCGCCGGGATTGTCGCCGCGACTTTGGCCAACCACGCAGCAGCCGGTGCGGTAGGTGCCTGGGTCGGCAGTTTTTTCTCCGACGCCGTCCTGCACTGGATCCTCGCCGCCAGCTTCGCCGCCACGGCACTGTGGACCCTGGTCCCGGACAAAATGGATGACGACGAAGCCAGCACGGCGCGCAAGTTCGGGCCGTTCCTGACCACGCTGATCGCGTTCTTCCTCGCGGAAATCGGCGACAAGACGCAGATCGCCACGGTGATGCTCGCCGCGCAATATCCGGAACTGTGGCTGGTGATCATCGGCACCACCGTGGGCATGCTGATTGCCAACGTGCCGGTGGTCCTGGCGGGTAACTTTGCTGCAGAGAAACTGCCGCTGACCCTGATCCGCCGCCTCGCGGCTTCGGCGTTCATGATTCTGGCGATTGTTGCGGTTTATAAAGCGATGCAGAGCAGCGGCTGGGTTTAACCCCGTCTACTGAACTACCCAAAACCTGTGGTGAGGGGATTTATCCCCGATGGGGCGCGAAGCGCCCCCAAACCTGCTGCCTCAGAGTGTCATACATAGCGCATTTGCAGGTTTTGGGGCTGCTTCGCAGCCCATCGGGGATAAATCCCCTCGCCACAACAGCCCTCCCAACCTGAAGAATCGTTGTGTCCTTCGACTTTTAAGACTTCGGGGCTTTTTCGTACAACGGCATCACTTTCGGAATCGCTGCCTGCAACGCAGCAATGCGGCTGCTCGACGCCGGGTGGGTGCTCATGAATTCCGGTGGCGCGCCTTCGGAAGCCTTGCTCATCTTGTCCCACAGGGTGATCGCCGCGTTCGGGTTGTAGCCGGCGCGGGCGGCCAGTTCCAGGCCGATCAGGTCGGCTTCGTTTTCGTTGGCGCGGCTGTTGGGCAAGGTCATGCCGTAGTTGGCCACGGTGTCGGCCAGCGCCAGGCTGTCCTGCCCCAGACCGAACAGGGCACCGGCGCCCTGCTTGGCCATCTCCATACCGTACGCCTTGGACATCGCTTCACGACCGTGCTCGCGCAGGGCGTGGGCGATTTCATGGCCCATGACCGCAGCGATTTCATCGTCGGTGAGTTTCAGGCTGTCGATCAGCCCGGTGTAGAAGATGATCTTGCCGCCGGGACCGCAGTTGGCATTGAGCTCATCGCTCTTGATCAGATTGACTTCCCATTGCCACTGCGCCGCGTCCGGGCGGAAGGTCGGCGCCTGGGCGATCAAGCGGTTGGCGATGGTCTGCACGCGCTTGGCTTCAGGGCTGGTCTTGTCCAGCACACCTTTGCTCGACGCCTCGCCGACGGTCTTCTGATACGACTGCGCGTACATCTGGTCGACCTCTTGCGAGGACAGCATGCTGAACATGTACTGCTTGCGCTCCACGCCCACGGCACCGCCGCTGGTGGTGTTGACCGACTGACAACCGGCCAGCAACAGCGCTGCGCTCAAAGCACTTACTACTAATGTCTTGTTCATTCAAAAGCTCCCTGAAAACCTGAGGCGTATCCTAGGCGGCTAATTGTATCGGCGCCAGATACAACGGACGCATTACGCGTACATTCACCTATGGCCGCAAGACCTCGTGGAAATTCCTCAAGCGCATTGAATCCGCCGCGCACCGATCCATCAGCGACATCGCGGGCCGATTCCGACCAACGTCTCTCATGGCCCTGCACCCCCCGCCGATAAATCCCTCGCAGATTGTCCTCTTGCGTGCGGAGCTCCCATGAAGTTCAAGTCGATCCAGTTTTCCGTCGCCGCTCTGGCCGGCGCCATCGTTCTCAGCGTGGTCGCGGCGCTGGTGCTGTACGCGCTGTTCTCCGGCGCTCGCACTCAAGAAATGGTGCAACAGCGCACCCAGGCGCAGTTCGAGCAAGTCATCGAACAGCGCCTGACCTCGCTGGCGCAGACCCAGGTCAGCCAGATCCAGCGCGAACTGGAAGCGCCGCTGCTGATTGCCGGCGGCCTGGTACGGGTCAACGCCTTGCTCGGTACAACCGGCGCCGATGGCCAGCCGCGCCTGAGTCTCAGCCGCGAACAACTGATCAGCCTGATCAAGGAAAACGTCGAAAAGAACCCGAAGATTCTCGGCACCTACATCGGCTGGGAAAAAAACGCACTGGACCACAATGACGCGGCCTACATCGGCAGCGCCGTGGTCGGTATCGACCCGGCCACCGGGCGCTTTTTGCCGTGGTGGTTCCGCAATACCGACGGCAGCCTGGGCGTGGACAAACTGGCCGATGTCGACGACCAGAAAACCTTGTCCACCGGCATACGCGCCAGCGAGTATTACCTGTGCTCGAAAGAGACAAAGAAACCCTGCGTGATCGACCCGGCACCGTACAAGGTCGGTGACAAGATCGTCATGCTCGCCTCGTTCATCGAACCGATCATGGTCAACGGCGCGTTCCAGGGCATCGTCGGCGCCGACCTCTCGGTGAACTTCATTCAGGACATGCTGCTCGCCGCCAACCAGAAGCTTTACAGCGGCGCCGGTGAAATGGCCCTGGTCGGCGGCAACGGGCGGATCGTTGCCTACACCAAGGACTCGAGCAAATTCGGTGAAAAAGTCAGCGACATCCTCGACGCCGAACAGGCCAGCAATCTCGCCAACCTCAAGCGCGACGAGGTCACCTATTCGGTGAATCAGGCCAAGGGCCGTATCGAGCTGTACCTGCCGTTCGGCATCGGCCAGACCGACGCACGCTGGACACTGATGCTGCAATTGCCGCTCAACGCAGTCATGGCCGATCTGCAAAACCTCCAGGCCGACCTCGACGCCCAGCGCAAATCCGACACCTTCGGCATGGCCATGGTCGGCCTGATCATCGCCGGCATCGGCCTGCTGGTGATCTGGCTGGTGGGTCACGGCATTGCGCGGCCACTCAAGCAAATGGTCGCCATGCTCGATGACATCGCTCAGGGCGAAGGCGATCTGACCCGGCGCTTGAGCAGCGACCGCAGCGATGAACTGGGCTCGATTGCCAAAGGCTTCAACACCTTCCTCGCCAAGTTGCAGGCGATGATTACGCAAGTGGTGACCTCGGTGCAGAGCGTCAGCGATTCTTCGGAACACACCGCCGACATCGCCATTCGCACCAACATCGGCGTGCAGAAACAAATGGCCGAAATCGATCAGGTGGCGACTGCGGTGCAGGAAATGACCGCCACCGCCCAGGACGTGGCGCGCAACGCCACCCAGGCAGCACAAGCGGCAAGCAACGCCGATCAGGCCGCCAGCCAGGGCATGCAGATCGTCCGCGACACGTCGAATTCGATTGGCGTACTGGCGGTGGAAATCGGCAAGGCTGTCGAGGTGGTGCAGACGCTGGCCAAGGACAGCGAAAACATCAACGCCATCCTCACCGCCATTCGCGGCATCGCCGAACAGACCAACCTGCTGGCACTGAACGCGGCGATTGAGGCCGCGCGAGCCGGCGAGCAGGGTCGCGGTTTTGCAGTGGTCGCGGATGAAGTGCGCAATCTGGCGCAGAAAACCCAGAAGGCCACCGAAGAAATCCAGAGCATGATCCAGCAGTTGCAACAGGGCACCCGCGATGTGGTGCGCGTCATGGAAGACAGCCAGAACCGCACCGACGAAAGCGTGCAGCACGCGGCGAAAGCGGCCGAAGCGCTGGAGACCATTACTCAGGCCGTGTCGGTGATCAACGACATGAACACGCAGATCGCCAGTGCGGCAGAAGAGCAAAGCGCAGTGGCCGACGACATCAACCGCAATGTGATCAACATCGGTCAGGTGGCGAATGAAGTGGCCGGCGGTGCGGATGAGTCGAGTTCGGCGAGCGCCGGGTTGACCAAACTGGCGGAACAGCAGCGGCGGTTGATCAATCAGTTCAAGGTTTGAAAGATCAAGAGCCCCTCACCCTAGCCCTCTCCCTCCGGGAGAGGGGACCGACCGCGATGTCTTGCGCTCTACATCGACCTGGAAAAAAACAGTCGATTATGGATTCACAACAGATCGTTCAGATCGGTGTACCTCTGAAGCATCCCCATTCGGCTCCCTCTCCCTCCGGGAGAGGGCTGGGGTGAGGGGCTTTTGATCCACGCAAATCAAGCCGGGGTCAAACACTCCGGCCCGTTCAACTTCGGATCATTCACCAGATTCGCCAGCACTCGCTCGCGCAATGCCGCCGGTTCACTGGCGAGCAAACCCTGCAACACATGCAGCGGCGTTTCAGGATCAAGCCAGGCAGCCTGCCCCGCTTCATCAAGAATCAACGGCCGCCGCTGACTCGCCGCCGACTGAGTAATCACCGCCGTGCTCAGCCAGACCTGCTCCTGCACCGGATACGCTTCCCAGATCGCGGCGAAAAACAACGACGAGCCCTCCCCCGGCGTCAACCAGTAAGGCCGCTTGCGCTGGGTGCCACGCCATTCGTAGAAACCGTTGGCCGGCAGCAGGCAGCGACGCAAGCGCAAGGCCTCACGAAACATCGGTTGTTCAGCGACGGTTTCGGCGCGGGCATGGGCCGGGGTCTTCGACAGATCGGTCAGCCACGGCGGCGTCAGGCCCCAGCGCGCACGGGCCAAGGTGCGCTGGCCATCTTCTTCGGCACGCAGCATCAACACCGAGTCATTCGGGGAAATGTTCCACTGCGCCTGCTGATCGGCGGGAAAACCTGGCAGGGCCGCGAAGTCGCGGTTCCAGCGAAACAGGGCATAACGTCCACACATGGGGCAACACGACTCTGAATAAAACGAAGGCCAGCCTAACAGACCAGCGTGCCGGGAAAGCTTTCCGGTTCGTCGCCGGGCAGCGGCAGCGCGGCATTGTACGCGGTGATCAACTCGCGGGCGTATTCGGCCTGATCGTTATCCACCGACAGCCAGAGCAGGCCGAAGATCGGCAATTCACCCGCACCGCCCACCAGATCACGGCCAATCAGATGCGCCTCGATCCCCTCAGTGGCAAGCATGCCCTTGAGCATTTCGCCCTCCATCAGGTTCGCCGGTTCGTAGATGCGCTGCATACGCGGCCCTCACTCGTTTTCGCTGAAGACTTCCAGATGCCACTCTTCTTCATGTACCTGCAGGACAAAGGTGATCGGACGACAGCACACCTGGCAGTCTTCGATATACGTCTGATCTCCAGCGGACAAATCCAGAGTGGTCTCGACTTCCTCACCGCAATACGGACATTCATACAGTGCATTTTCCAGCATCGCGGTCTCCCCAGTGACTTGTGCGTATAATCGCCGGTCTATTTGCAGGGCTATTTTTGTCTGGCTACTTTTCAGACCGTGCCCCGCGGGTTTTCGATCAAACCCTTTACTTACCCTAGCCGTTTCCAACAAGAGAGCATGATGGGCGAATTCGATGCCATCCGACCTTACGACGACAGCGAAGTACCTGCGGTACTGGCAAGACTGCTCGGCGACAAGGCGTTTCTAGATATCCTCACCCACTTCCGCTTCCCGCGTTTTGCCGGTGCCTTCGGCTGGATGCTCAAACCTCTTATAGCCCATCGGCTGCGTCGTGAGTTTGCCGACGTGAATTCCGTGGCTACCTTACAGGACAAAGTCGAGTTCTACGTCGACCACACCATCGAGCGCGCCACCGACGGCGTGACGTATACCGGTGTCGAGCAATTCAAGTCCGGCAGCGCCTACCTGTTCATCGCCAACCACCGCGATATCGTCATGGACCCGGCCTTCGTCAACTATGCCGTGTACCACGCCGGCCTGCCGACGCCGCGCATCGCGATTGGCGACAACCTGCTGCAAAAGCCGTTTGTCAGTGACCTGATGCGCTTGAACAAGAGCTTTATCGTCCACCGTTCGATCACCGGCCGTCGCGAGAAAATGGCGGCGTATCAATTGCTGTCGGCGTATATCAATCACTCGATCCGCAACGATTGCGCCTCGATCTGGATTGCTCAGGCTGAAGGGCGGGCGAAGGACGGCGACGACCGTACCGAGTCGGCGATCCTCAAGATGTTTCACATGAGCCGCAAGGACGAGCCGTTCGGCGAAGTGATCCGCTCGCTCAACGTGACGCCGGTGTCGATCAGCTATGAGTACGACCCGTGCGATCAGGCCAAGGCCCGCGAGCTATACATCCGCGCCACCACCGGCACCTACGCCAAGGCGCCGGGCGAGGATGACGTGAGCATCGCCAAGGGCATCACCGGCTACAAGGGCCGGGTCCACGTGAATTTTGCCGCGCCGATCACCGAGGTGTTTGAAGACACCAAGCAATTGGCGATCGAAATGGACAAGCAGATTCTCGGCGGCTACCGGTTGTTCCCGGTGCATTACCTGGCGTACGCGCAGTGGGCGGATGCCGATCCGCAACTGAACGTGCCGAAGGCTGCCGAGGTGTTCCCGGCTGACGAACTGGCCAAGGCACAGGATGAATGGCAGAGCCGGCTGGACGCCTGCCCCGCTGAGCACCGGCCGTATCTGGTGCTGCAATATGCAACGCCGGTGCGCAATCAGTATCGAGTCAAGGCTGGGTTGCCGCTGTAGGCAACAGCTGTGGCGAGGGGATTTATCCCCGCTGGACTGCGCAGCAGGCCCTGTTTTTTCTCAGGTAAAAAACTTGGGAGCGCTGCGCACTCCAACGGGGATAAATCCCCTCACCACAGGTTTGCTATTGCTTCAGAAGCGGGTGCTGATCCAGGAAACGATCAAAGCAAGCCCCAGGCAAGCAAAACCAAAACGATAGAAAAACCGGTTCATGCGCAACGTCGCCCAATCGAGCATCGGCTCGGCATTCGGCTGCGCCTGGCGCTGGGCGGCGAGGCTGGCCTGCGCGCGTTGCTCGCGGCGGCGGGTCGCGTGCAGCAGCCAACTGCCCGGAAAGGCCAGCAGCAAGGCCAGCAGGTTGATCAACTTGGCGGGATGGGCGGTAAACAGCGTCATCAAGTGCAGCGACATCACAGACCTCGAACTTAACCGGTGTGGCAGACGCCAGACCGACGACCGCGGCGCGGATTCTACCCAAACCCTGACGCCCTGCCCCAGCCTTTGCGACAAATAACCTGACAATCGACCGATGGCTGTCCTGTGTCATGGCATCGTCACGTGGATGCTTCACCCTGCGCGCCTCGAAACCCGAATGGAATGCGACATGCTGCACGCGGAAAACCAGGATCGCCTGTACCTCATCACCCCTTACGACGACCAGCAAAGCCTGGTCGGCAGCCTCGCCTTCAACGTGCAGGACCGGCACTGGCTGGTGTATTGCGCGCTGGGCGGGCATCAGCATGCGGATCTGCCCGAGACCGATTTGTTGACTGGCGTGAGCGTGCTTGATTTCTATTCCCAGGCAGCCTGAACGTCAAAAGCACCCTCACCCTAGCCCTCTCCCAGAGGGAGAGGGGACTGACCGAGGTGTTTGCGGTAGATACGCCGACATGAGATACCGCGCCGAATTCAGGTTTTGAAGCACACGCGATCGGATCCCTCTCCTTGGGGAGAGGGGACTGAACGAGGTGTTTGCGGTAGATACGCCGACTTGAGATACCGCGCCGAACTCAGGTTTTGAAGCACACGCGATCGGCTCCCTCTCCCTCGGGAGAGGGCTGGGGTGAGGGGAATCGATTTCCCATACGACACAAATCTCAGATCCACAAAAAAGCCCGGAACCATCACTGGCCCCGGGCTTTTTCACATTCGCTGCAAACTTACTCAGCGAGCACCTGACCCACGGTCGGGTCCTTGAACAGACGCGTCAGCGCATCACTCAATACATCGCTGACCAGTTTGGTATTGGTCTCCTGATTCGGCGCCATGCCGAAGCGCTGGTCCAGCGACGCACCGTAACGGCCGCTGTAGCGGCGGTTGGCGTTCTGCACGTCGGAGCGGAAGGTCGCGCCGATGGTCGCTTCGGTCACGTACATGCCTTCTTTCGGCGACTGGTACTTCAGCTCGGCCAGGGTCACGGTCAGCTGCGGCGCGTTGGGTGCGTTGGTGGTCGGGGTGAAGCCGAGCAGGCGTACGGCGGCTTCGGCCTGGGCTTGCAGCTTGG
The DNA here is from genome assembly GCF_946901175.1 of Pseudomonas sp. Marseille-Q5117. Classification (NCBI taxonomy): domain Bacteria; kingdom Pseudomonadati; phylum Pseudomonadota; class Gammaproteobacteria; order Pseudomonadales; family Pseudomonadaceae; genus Pseudomonas; species Pseudomonas sp. Marseille-Q5117. The sequence goes on from NZ_CAMPPP010000002.1 coordinate 48,372, forward strand.
GCAGGATCTGCTCGCGCTGTACGGTGATGGCGCTGGTTTCCGGGTACAGACCGCCACGGGTGCCGAGGGTTGGCGACGGACGACCGTCGACCACACGCACGATGACAGGCTGGCCGCGACCGACCGCTGGCAGTTGCGTGGTCAGCTTCGGCTCCGGATTCAGTTGTTGCGGGCTGTGGGCGCAGCCGGCGAGGGTCAAACCGGCGACAGTGATCAAACCGAACAACAGGCGTTGCAACATGCTCTTCTCTCCAGAATCAGGCACAAACAGGCCGGCAGTATAGCGGTGGGCCACTGCGCGTAACCAGCGCCGCACAGTGGATACTGCAATGTCAGACAAACCCCACCGAAAGCGGTTCCTGTCACACATTCTTCACCGTCCATACACCCTGGCGTCATGGCTTGCCGACAAGCTTCAAAGCAGTCCTCCTTCAAGGAACTCTGCCATGCGCTATCTGATCTCGCTGTTCGCCCCACGCCCGCTGCATCGCAGCTTCGCCCTGCTCGACCGCAACGGCCATTGCCAGGCTTTCAAGCAGTGCAGCCTGCAACCGATGGGCGACGGCTGGGTGGAAATCGAAGAAATCCGCCTGACCTGGCTGAACCAGCCGCTGCCCGCCAGCGCCCGGGTCGTACCGCGACAAATGCGCGCACGGGGTCAGGTGCAGTTGAGCATCTGACCGGATGCCTAATAAAAGTCATTAAACACGAGCAACTGCGCGCATTTCTTCGCTACAATCTCCCCCCGATTATAAGGACGTCTCCTGATCGGGCCCCGCAACAGCGTCAATGCGCATGCATCGACATCAAAATCGCCCACAGAGAGCCGCCCACACAGATCGAGTGAAGTTGGCGCGCTTGCCTGTTCTTCCGGCAAAAACCCGCTTTTCGCGAATCTGCAGAGCTGTCATTCGCTCGGCCACCGCGTTGTTTTGCCCTAGCGGGCAGGTGCCAGGCCAAGGCAGCCCTTTTTTGAGGTTCACGTCTTCAAAAGAGCGTGAAAAAAACGGGTTTTCACAACTTCACAAGAGTGTGGCGAGCAAATGAATAGTTTTGCGTCTGAACATGCACCATTAGCGTCCGAAACAGCCCAACGACACAGGACCGGGTATACCTCGAACATCGGAGCCTGAAGCCTGTCCGCTACGGATTTGGTTGCACGAAAACGGATGACTCGACCATAAGTCGAATTGCCAGCCCTGCGTGAAAATGCGTTCATGGAACGCTTGAAACCAGGCCGCACGCATCCGTCGAAGTTGCGAAAAATTGCGAAGATTCGGACATGGCCCACCTGACCACGGATAGCCCGGGCCCACTGACCTGCCCTGGAACGCCTGGCAGCCATGCCGACAATTTGGTGCTGCAGATTTGGGAGACGCGTTAAATGGCGCATAACGAAGCAGTCGACGTAGTTCTGGTAGGGGCCGGCATCATGAGTGCCACCCTGGCCGTACTGCTCAAAGAGCTCGACCCCGCGATCAAGCTGGAAGTCGTCGAGCTGATGGATTCCGGCGCCGCCGAGAGTTCCAATCCGTGGAACAACGCCGGTACCGGTCACGCCGGCCTGTGCGAGCTGAACTACACGCCGCAGGCCGCCGACGGCAGCGTCGACATCAAGAAAGCCGTGCACATCAACACCCAGTTCGAGGTGTCGAAACAGTTCTGGTCGTACCTGACCAAAAAGGGCACGTTCGGCTCGAGCAAATCCTTCATCAGCCCGGTGCCGCACCTGAGTTTCGTTCAGGGCGAGAGCGGCGTGTCGTTCCTCAAGGAACGCTTCAATGTCCTGAGCAAGCACCACGCGTTCGCCGACATGGAGTACACCGAAGACAAGGGCAAGATGGCCGAGTGGATGCCGCTGATGATGCCGGGCCGCTCGCCCGACGAAGTCCTCGCCGCCACCCGCGTAATGAACGGCACCGACGTCAACTTCGGCGCCCTGACCAATCAGTTGCTCAAACACCTGAGCAGCGCGCCGGACACCCAGGTCAAATACTGCAAGCGCGTGACCGACCTCAAGCGTAACGGCGCCGGCTGGACCGTCAGCATCAAGGACGTCAACAACGGCAACACCCGCGAAGTCGACGCAAAGTTTGTCTTCCTCGGTGCCGGTGGCGCGGCCCTGCCGTTGCTGCAGGCTTCGGGCATCGAAGAAAGCAAAGGCTTCGGCGGCTTCCCGATCAGTGGCCAGTGGCTGCGTTGCGATAACCCGGAAGTGGTCAAGCAGCATCAGGCCAAGGTCTACAGCCAGGCTGCCGTGGGTTCGCCACCGATGTCGGTGCCGCACCTCGACACTCGCGTCGTCGACGGTAAGAAATCCCTGCTGTTCGGGCCATACGCCGGTTTCACCACCAAGTTCCTCAAGCACGGCTCCTTCATGGACCTGCCAATGTCGGTGCGCGCCGGCAACATCGGGCCGATGCTGGCGGTGGCGAAAAACAACATGGACCTGACCAAGTACCTGGTCAGCGAAGTGATGCAGTCGATGGAACAGCGTCTGGAATCCCTGCGCCGTTTCTACCCGCAGGCGAAAGCCGAAGACTGGCGCCTGGAAGTGGCCGGCCAACGGGTGCAGATCATCAAGAAAGACCCGAAAAAGGGCGGCATCCTGCAGTTCGGTACCGAACTGGTCGCAGCGAAGGACGGCTCCCTCGCTGCCCTGCTCGGCGCATCGCCAGGCGCATCGGTGACCGTTTCGATCATGCTCGAACTGATCGAGAAGTGCTTCCCGGCCAAGGCCTCCGGCGAGTGGGCAAGCAAACTCGCGGAAATCTTCCCGGCCCGTGAAAAGGTTCTGGAAACCGATGCTGCGCTGTATCGCAAGATCAACACGCAGAACAACATCGCCCTGGAACTGGTTGAAGAAAGCAGCGAGACGCCAAGCTTCGCTTGATCTGGCTGCATGAAAAACGCCCCGTACTCGTTGAGTGCGGGGCGTTTTTTTATGGCCAGGCAAGACCCGATACTTCTGGCTTACAAACCTTTGTAGTGAGGTGGCCTCAGGTGCGAGCCTTCTCGATCAATTCGATGTACTCGGCGGCATTACGCTGATCCTTGATCAGGTCAACGAAAGTCTGACCCTGCTCATCCTTGCCATCGACGTCATAACCCGCCGCAACAAAGAAGCCCAGAAAGCGCTCGAAGTCATCGATGCGCAAACCGCGGTAGGCCTTGATCAGTTTGTGCAGCGACGGCGAAGTGGCGTCGACCGGCTCAAAATCGAGGAACAGCTTGATCTGCTCATCGCCGATCTCGTCACCAATCACTTGTTTCTTATCTTTACGCATTGCCGACTCCAGCTCGCAGACATGACACGGGGCGGGCAGTTTACCCCTGCCCGACCGCCCGGCTCAACGCGGACGAATCGCCCCGGTGTGCAAATCGGCCCAGATATGGCCGTTGGCATAACTGAGGAACTGCACATACACCGTGTCGTTGCGCAACAGATCCATCACCACGCGGTATTGAGCGAGCGGATAGAACAGCGTCAGGGTTTTGTTTTTGTCATCGTAAGCCGGTTTTTTCAGGCTTTTGCTCTCGCCGTCGAAACTCACCAGCACCTGGCTGATGGTCGCGCCCTTGTTCAGCGATTTGCCTTTGAGGCGGATCAACAAGGATGAGGTGACCGGAATCGGCTGCTGATTGGACTGGCGCTGCGCACCGACCACCACCGAATACTCGCTGACCTGCAGCAGTTGCTGCTGCTCGGGTTCAGCGTCGCGCAGGGTCAGATCGTCCGGCGGCAGGAACTGGCTGTGCATCGGCGCGGCGGACAGCGGCAGGCTGAGCGACAGCAACAGGGCGGCGAGACTGCGGATCAAGAGGCGCATGACAGGCTCCGGAGGGCGGGGCCGAGAACTCTAGCATGGCTGTCGCGCAAGGATCAGCACACACAAAAACAACTGTGGGAGCGAGCCTGCTCGCGAAAGCGGTGTGTCAGTTTTCAATGATGCTGACTGACACGACGCCTTCGCGAGCAGGCTCGCTCCCACAGGGGGCAATGCAGGTTCTTACATGCCTTTAACGGCGTAAATCCCGTTGGCGTTGCGCCAGTAGCCCTTGTAGTCCATGCCATAACCGAAGATGTAGCGGTCGATGCATGGCAGGCCGACGAAATCGGCTTTCAGGTCAGGACGTGCCTTGCGGTCGTGGTCCTTGTCGATCAGCACGGCGGTGTGCACTTTGCGTGCGCCGGCGTGTTTGCAGAAGTCGATGATCGCGCCCAGGGTGTGTCCTTCATCGAGGATGTCGTCGATGATCAGCACGTCGCGGTCGATGAACGAGACTTCCGGTTTGGCTTTCCAGAACAGGTCGCCGCCGCTGGTTTCGTTGCGATAACGGGTCGCGTGCAGGTAGGACGCTTCCAGCGGGAATTGCAGATGCGTCAGCAGCTTGCCGGAGAAGATCAGACCGCCGTTCATCACGCAGAACACCACCGGATTGCTGTCAGCCAGTTGTTCGTTGATTTGTGCACCGACGCGGGCGATGGCCGCCTCGACTTCAGACTCGGTGTACAGGCAGTCAGCCTCTCGCATGATTTGACGGATATGCTCGAGATCAGCGGACATGGCGCTCTCCAGGGGGTTGGCGGAATTGGAAAAGCGGGCAAAGGTACGCATCCCGCGAGGTCGAATCAAGCTCTTATGGACTAACGTACAGAATGTCCTATAGGACATCACCCTCGGATAGATTAATCTAGGCCGGTTTTTTTGCCCGCCGCCGGAGCCTTTCCCATGCCCATCCTCGAGATCCGCCATCCGCTGATCCGTCATAAACTCGGCCTGATGCGCCGCGCTGACATCAGCACCAAGAATTTCCGCGAGCTCGCTCAGGAAGTCGGCGCCCTGTTGACCTATGAAGCTACAAAAGATCTGCCGCTCGAATCCTACGACATTGCCGGCTGGTGCGGCACCGTGTCGGTGGAAAAGATCGCCGGCAAGAAGATCACCGTCGTGCCGATCCTGCGTGCCGGCATCGGCATGCTCGAAGGCGTGCTCAGCCTGATCCCGGGCGCCAAGGTCTCCGCTGTGGGCGTTGCCCGCAACGAAGAAACCCTGCAAGCGCACACCTATCTGGAAAAACTGGTACCGGAAATCGACGAGCGCCTGGCGATGATCATCGACCCGATGCTCGCCACCGGCAGTTCCATGGTTGCCACCATCGATCTGCTGAAAAAGGCCGGTTGCCGCGACATCCGCGCCATGGTCCTGGTGGCCGCGCCGGAAGGCATTGCTGCCGTCGAACAAGCGCACCCGGACGTGACCATCTACACCGCGTCCATCGACGAACGTCTGAACGAGCACGGTTACATCATTCCTGGGCTTGGCGATGCTGGTGACAAGATCTTCGGCACCAAGCAGAAGGACGCGTGACCATGCAGCAAGAGTTCAACGATCCGCTCTGGCGCACGGTGCTGTCCGGCGCGCAGATGCTGTTCGTGGCCTTCGGCGCCCTGGTGCTGATGCCGCTGATCACCGGCCTGGACCCGAACGTGGCACTGTTCACCGCGGGTCTGGGCACGATCCTGTTTCAGATCGTCACCGGGCGTCAGGTGCCGGTGTTCCTGGCGTCGAGCTTCGCTTTCATCACGCCGATCATTCTCGCCAAGGGCCAGTTCGGTCTTGCCGCGACCATGGGCGGGGTGATGGCAGCCGGTTTCGTCTACACCTTCCTCGGCCTCGCCGTGAAGATCAAAGGCACCGGCTTCATTGACCGTCTGCTGCCACCGGTGGTGATTGGCCCGGTGATCATTTCCATCGGTCTGGCCATGGCGCCGATTGCCGCGAACATGGCGATGGGCAAGGCCGGTGACGGCAGCGAGCTGATTCACTATCAGACGGCGATGATGATTTCCATGCCGGCGCTGCTGACCACGTTGATCGTGGCGGTGTTCGGCAAGGGCATCTTCCGTCTGGTGCCGATCATTTCCGGCGTGCTGGTGGGCTTTGCCATGTCGTTCTATTTCGGCGTGGTCGACACGGCGAAGATTGCCGCAGCGCCTTGGTTCGCCCTGCCGCATTTCACCGCGCCGGAGTTCAACTGGCAGGCGATTCTGTTCATCGTTCCAGTGGCACTGGCCCCGGCGATCGAGCACATCGGCGGTGTGATTGCCGTGGGTAGCGTGACCGGTCGCGATTACCTGAAAAAGCCGGGCCTGCATCGCACCCTGCTCGGTGACGGCATCGCCACCACTGCTGCCGGCCTGTTCGGTGGCCCGCCCAACACCACTTACGCCGAAGTGACCGGCGCGGTGATGCTGACCAAGAACTACAACCCGAAAATCATGACCTGGGCGGCGGTCTTCGCCATCACCCTGGCGTTCATCGGCAAGTTCGGCGCGCTGCTGCAAAGCATTCCGGTGCCGGTGATGGGCGGGATTCTGTGCCTGTTGTTCGGTTCGATCGCAGCGGTGGGCATGAACACCCTGATCCGCCACAAGATCGACCTGGGCGAAGCGCGCAACCTGGTGATTGTTTCGGTGACGCTGGTGTTCGGTATCGGCGGCGTGCTGGTCGGCACCGGCACCGGTCCTGATGACTTCGGCCTCAAAGGCATCGCGCTGTGCGCGGTGGTGGCGATTGCGCTGAACCTGATCCTGCCGGGCAATGATGGCTGGAAGCAGAAGAAGGCGGATGAGCCGCTGATTTAACCCCCCGCAATGATCGTTCCCACGCTCCGCGTGGGGATGCCTCAAGGGACGCTCCGCGTCCAGTGACGCGGAGCGTCACGGGCTGCATTCCCACGCAGAGCGTGGGAACGATCACTGTGTGAGCGGGCTTGCTCAGAGGGCCAGCGGCGCTCTTTCGCAGAGCGTGGCCAACGCCTTGGCCCATTGCGGGTCGTCGTTCAGGCACGGCACCAGCAGCAACTCCTCGCCCCCCGCTTCGCGGAACTGTTCCTTGCCGCGATCGCCGATCTCTTCCAGCGTCTCGATGCAATCGGCGACGAACGCCGGGCACATCACCAGAATCTTTTTCACCCCGCTTTTGGCCAGTTCATCCAGCCGCGCTTCGGTGTACGGCTCGATCCACTTCGCCCGGCCCAGGCGCGACTGAAACGACACAGACCATTTACCGTCCGCCAGCCCCATGCTTTTGGCGAAGGCGGCGGCGGTACGGAAACATTGCGCGCGATAACAGGTTGCCAATACCGCCGGCGAGGCGGTCTGGCAGCAATCGGCGCCCTTGAGGCAGTGATTGCCCGTCGGGTCGAGTTTACTCAGATGGCGCTCCGGCAAGCCGTGAAAGCTCAGCAGCAGGTGATCGTAATCCTGCTGCAGATGCGGACGCGCGCTGGCGGCCAGTGCTTCGATGTATTCCGGCTGATCGTAGAACGGTTGCAGGATCGACAACTGCACATCGAGCTTCTTCTCGCGCAGTACGCGCCGGGCTTCTTCGATCACGGTGGTCGTGGTGCTGTCGGCGAACTGCGGATACAGCGGCGCCAGCGTGATCTTCTTATGTCCCGCTTTGACCAGACGCAGCAGACAGGTTTCGATCGACGGCTCGCCATAACGCATCGCCAGATCCACCGGGCCGTGTTTCCACGTCCGGGTCATCTGCTCCTGCAAGCGGCGGCTGAGCACCACCAGCGGCGAGCCCTCTTCCCACCAGATCGAGGCGTAGGCATGCGCCGATTGCTCGGGACGCTTGATCAGGATCAGCGACACCAGCAACCGCCGCAGCGGCCATGGCAGGTCGATCACGTAGGGGTCCATCAGAAATTGATTGAGGTAGCTGCGCACATCGGCCACCGAGGTGGAGGCCGGAGAGCCCAGGTTGACCAGAAGCAAAGCGTGATCGGTCATGCAACGTCCTATTTCAGAGGCGGCTGGAGAGATCATCCAGAGCCGCGCGTAAATCCGTAAAGCGGAAAGCGAACCCCGCTTCGAGCAAGCGTGCCGGCGTCGCGCGCTGGCCGCCGAGCAATAACAGTGACAGCTCGCCGAGCATGACTTTCAGCGCCAGAGTCGGCATCGGCATGAACGCCGGGCGGTGCAATACACTGCCCAGGGTCTTGGCAAATTCGCGGTTGCGCACAGGTTTCGGCGCGCAGGCATTATAAGGACCGCTGGCCTGATTCCGGTGTAGAAGAAAATCAATCAGGGCGATTTGATCGTCGATGTGAATCCACGGCATCCACTGCCGACCGTTGCCCAAAGGCCCGCCCAGCCCGAGCTTGAACGGCAGCAACAGCCGCGACAAAAAGCCGCCCTCAGCCGACAGCACCAGACCGGTTCGCACCAGCACCACGCGGATGCCGAGGTTCTCGGCACGCAGCGCGGTCTCTTCCCAGGCGATACACAACTGACTGGCGAAGTCGTCGATGCCGGGAGGTGATTCTTCAGTCAACTCGCGTTCGCCAGCGTCGCCGTACCAGCCGATCGCCGAGCCGGAAATCAGCAGCGCCGGTTTCTGCGCGCGAGTTTCCAGCCACGCCAGCAGCGTTTCCGTCAGGGTGATGCGGCTGCTCCACAGCAACGCCTTGCGTCGATGGGTCCAGGGGCGGTCGGCAATCGGCGCGCCGGCGAGATTGACGATCGCATCCAGCGGCTCTTCGCCGAGGTCCTCCAGACGCGAAATTCCGCGCACCTGCGCGCCACATATCTGCGCGACCTTTTCCGCGCGGCGACTCCACACCGTCAGCCGATGGCCCTGCTCCAGCCAGTGCCGGCAGAGCTGACGTCCGATCAAACCAGTACCGCCGGTCAGCAATATGTGCATGACATCTTCCTCGCGTGGCGTTTAACCCGGATCACTAGTCTATTTTTATAGGCAGGGATCTTTTCGATCGGGCAGGCTCTATGGTTTAACAATAGGCCAAGCTGTCAGAACGAGAACGCTAGAAGTTATACCAAAAAACAGAATTGTACAGGTTTCATCGACGGCGTAGTCTGTACAGAAAGGTAAACGAGGCCCCTATGACTGTACCTATCGCAATCATCGGCACCGGCATCGCCGGGCTCTCCGCCGCTCAGGCTCTGACAGAGACCGGGCATACTGTTCAACTGTTCGATAAAAGCCGCGGCAGCGGCGGGCGCATGTCGAGCAAGCGCAGCGACGCCGGCTCGCTGGACTTGGGCGCTCAATACTTCACCGCGCGTGACCGGCGCTTCGTAACCGAGGTGCAGCGCTGGCAGAGCCGGGGCTGGGCCGCCGAGTGGGCGCCGCAGCTGTACACCTTCCAGGGCGGCCAACTGAACATGTCGCCGGACGAGCAGACCCGCTGGGTCGGCACGCCGCGCATGAGCGCCATCACCCGCGGCCTGCTCGATGGCCTGGACGTGCAGTTTGCCTGCCGCATCACCGAGGTCTATCGCGGCGAAGAACACTGGCATCTGCAAGACGCCGACGGCTGCACCCACGGCCCCTTCAGCCACGTGGTGATCGCCACACCGGCACCGCAAGCCACCGCGTTACTGGCCGCCGCGCCGAAACTTGCCGGCGTCGCTGCCGGGGTGAAAATGGAGCCGACCTGGGCCGTCGCTCTCGCCTTCGAAACCCCGCTGGATACGCCAATCGAAGGCTGCTTCGTACAGGACAGCCCGCTCGACTGGCTGGCGCGCAACCGCAGCAAACCCGGGCGCGACACAACTCTCGACACGTGGGTGCTGCATGCAACCAGCGCCTGGAGTCGGCAACACATCGACCTCTCCAAGGAGGCGGTGATCGAGCATCTGCACGGTGCTTTCGCCGAACTGCTGCACAGCGCCATGCCTGCGCCGACCTTCAGCCTCGCCCACCGCTGGCTCTACGCCCGCCCCGCCACTGGCCATGAATGGACCACACTGGCCGATGTCGATCTGGGCTTGTACGCCTGTGGCGACTGGTGCCTGTCGGGCCGGGTTGAAGGCGCCTGGCTCAGTGGTCAGGAGGCTGCACGTCGCTTGCACGAACACCTGCAATGAATCGCATCAATCCGCGTAAATTGCTGCTGTCGAAGTGGACAGCAGCCCACCCGCAAAATCGCGAAAAACATTTTCTGGTCACCGAACTGATCCGCGACGAGGAAGGTACGGTGCTGGAAGTTGAATTGCAGGCGGTGCTGACCCAGCGTAGCGAGCGGCTGGATTGGCGCACGCTCCACAACAACGAACACTGGATACTGGGCTGGAAATAAATTCCCTTGTGGGAGCGAGCCTGCTCGCGAATGCGCTGTATCAAGATACAAATTCATTGACTGACCCACCGCTTTCGCGAGCGGCTCGCTCCCACAGTTTTAGCGCCGCACAAAAATCTTATACAAAACATTTGACTTGTACATCCATCGATCTATGCTGAGGAAAAGTTGTACAGCGATAACTCTCTGTACAGGTATAGATTCGAGGTGCTCATGTCTACTGCTTCCCTGTCCAAGCCGAAGATCGCCATCAGCGCCTGCCTGTTGGGCGAAGAAGTGCGCTACAACGGTGGGCACAAGGAATCGCGGCTGTGCAGCCGTACCCTCACCGAATATTTCGATTTCGTCCCGCTGTGCCCGGAAGTCGCCATCGGCATGGGCATTCCCCGTGAGCCGATCCGGCTGGTCGGCGACCCTGAACAACCCGAGGCAGTCGGCACCGTCGACCGGACCATCAACGTCACCAGGCCGCTGGCCGAATACGGCGAGAAAATGGCCGCCGAGTTGCAGGACCTGTCCGGCTACATCTTCATGCAGCAGTCGCCCTCCTGCGGGCTGGAACGGGTCAAGGTCTATCACGACAATGGCGCGCCAGTGAATGGTGGCGGACGCGGCATCTATGCGCAGGCATTCTGTGCACAGCATCCGGATCTGCCGGTGGAAGAAGCCGGGCGCCTCAACGATCCGGTGCTGCGGGAAAACTTCATCACCCGCGTCCTGGCCTACAGCGCCTGGCAGCAAGTGCTCGCCAAGGGCCTGAGCCGCCGCGCCCTCACCGAATTCCATTCGCGCTACAAGTACCTGCTGATGGCGCACAACCCGCTGCAATACAAAAACCTCGGCAAGATGCTCGGCAATATGGCTGACAGCGATCCCGCCGAGCTCGGCCCGCGCTACTTCAGCGAGCTGATGGCCGCGCTGAAGAAATGCGCCACCCGCGGCACCCATTGCAACGTGCTGCTGCACCTCAGCGGTTATTTGAAACAATCGCTGAGCGCCGAAGACAAACAGGAAATGCAGCAGATCATCGGCCAGTACCGCCAGGGCATCGTGCCCCTGGTGGTGCCGTTGACGCTGCTCAAACACCATTTTCGACTCCATCCGGACCCGTACATCGCGCAGCAGGTTTACCTGCAGCCGCATCCGGAAAACCTCAGTCTGCGAAACGCGATCTAATGAACGATAAAACCGACAGCAGCGCCCGGGAAGACCTCGGCGCCGACTTCAAGAAAGCCCTCGACGAGGGCTGGTTGCCGATTCGCGAAGTCGCGCGGCAGACCGGTGTCAACGCCATCACCCTGCGCGCGTGGGAACGTCGCTATGGGTTGGTGGTGCCTCAGCGCACGCCCAAGGGCCATCGACTGTATAGCGCTGAACATGTGCAGCGAATCATGGCCATCCTCACCTGGCTCAACCGTGGCGTTGCGGTCAGCCAGGTCAAGCCACTGCTCGATGCGCCGCAGGCCTTCACGGAAACCGTGGAAAACGATTGGCAGCGTCTGCATCAGACCTTGCTGTCGGCGGTCACCGCGCTTAATGAGCGGGCGCTGGATGACAGCGTCAATCAGGCCATCGCCTTGTATCCGCCACGGACGTTGTGCGAGCAATTGCTGATGCCGCTGCTGGCCGAGCTCGAACAGCGCTGGCAGGGCCAGTTCGGCGCACAGATGGAACGGACGTTTTTCTTTTCCTGGTTGCGCAGCAAATTCGGTGCGCGCATCTACCATAACAACCGTCAGCTGCATTCGGCGCCGCTGCTGTTGATCAATCATTCCGACCTGCCGCTGGAGCCACATCTGTGGCTGTGCGCATGGCTGATCAGCAGTGCCGATTGCCCGGTGCAAGTGTTCGACTGGCCACTGCCGGCCGGTGAACTGGCGCTGACCGTCGAGCATCTGCAAGCCCGTGGCGTGCTGCTGTATTCGAGCAAAGCCATGCAACTGGCGCATCTGCCCAAGCTGTTGGCGAACGTCAATTGCCCGACCTTGATTGCTGGCCCCACGGTGCACATTCACCACACCGAGTTGTCCGCACGCACCGCCCAGACTGCCGATCTGTTCCTGGCTGAAGATCCGCTTGCCGCACACCAGGCGCTGCTTGAGCGCGGATTGATTTGATGATGGGTTTAATCACATGCAACTGATCTGGCTGCGCAGCGACCTGCGCCAACATGACAACACCGCCCTCGCGGCCGCCGCAGCGCGCGGCCCGACTGTGGCAGTGTATCTGTTGAGTCCGCAGCAATGGCTGGAGCACGACGATGCGCCGTGCAAAGTGGATTTCTGGCTACGCAATTTGCGCGAACTGAGCCAGAGCCTCGGCGCGCTGAACATCCCGTTGTTGATTCGCAGCGCACCGCACTGGGATCAGGCACCGGCAGAACTGCTCAAGCTGTGCCGGCAATTGAAGGTCGAGGCGGTGCACGTCAACGAGGAATACGGCGTTCACGAAAGCCGCCGCGATGAAGCCGTGGCCGAAACGTTGCGAGCCGAGGGCATTGAGTTCCACAGTTACCTGGATCAGTTGCTGTTCAAACCCGGCACAGTGCTGACCAAGACCGGCACCTACTTCCAGGTGTTCAGTCAGTTCCGCAAGGTCTGCTACGAACGCCTGCACCGCTCGATGCCGGCATTGATCAAAGCACCAGGCAAACAGGCCGCGCTGAATATCGAAAGTGATGCGATCCCCGAGGCGGTCAAAGGCTTCGCCACACCGAGCGAATCCCTGCGCGCCCTGTGGCCGGCCGGCGAGCAAGAGGCGCGGCGCCGCCTCGACACCTTCACCGATGCGCAGATCGACTACTACCGCAGCGAACGCGACTTCCCGGCCAAACCCGGCACCAGCCAATTGTCGGCCTACCTCGCCGCCGGGGTGATCTCGCCACGCCAGTGCCTGCACGCTGCACTGCAAAGCAATCAGGGCGAGTTCGAAAGCGGCAAGGTCGGCGCGGTGACCTGGATCAACGAGCTGCTGTGGCGCGAGTTCTACAAACACATTCTGGTCGGCTATCCACGCGTCTCGCGGCATCGCGCCTTCCGCCCGGAAACCGAGGCGCTGGCCTGGCGCGATGCGCCGGAAGAACTCAAGGCCTGGCAGGAGGCACGCACCGGTCTGCCGATCATCGACGCGGCGATGCGTCAATTGCTGGAAACCGGCTGGATGCACAATCGCCTGCGCATGGTCGTGGCGATGTTCCTGACCAAAAACCTGCTGATCGACTGGCGCGAGGGCGAACGCTTTTTCATGCGCCACCTGATCGACGGCGATCTGGCGGCCAACAACGGTGGCTGGCAATGGAGCTCGTCGACCGGCACCGACTCGGCGCCGTACTTCCGTATCTTCAATCCGTTGAGCCAGTCGGAAAAATTCGATGCCGAAGGCGTGTTCATCAAGCACTGGTTGCCGGAACTGGCCGGGCTCAACAAGAAGGAAGTGCACAATCCGGCGGCAGCCGGAGGGCTGTTCGGCGTGGCCGATTATCCGGCGCCGATCGTTAACCTCAGCACTTCACGCGAGCGTGCGCTGACGGCGTTCAAGAACCTGCCGTCGCGCCAGCCTGTGGGCGGCAGCGATGAGTGAATTCCTGCGCAGCTTCGCCCGCGAGTTTTCCGGGTTGAACAAAGACAACCTGCATCGCCTCGGCGAGCTGTACAGCGACGACATTCATTTCACCGATCCGCTGCACGAAGTTCAGGGCCTGGCACAACTGCAGGATTACTTCAGCGAGCTGTACGCCAACGTCAGCGATCTGCGTTTCGATTTTCATGGTTTCGACCAGATCCGCGAAGGTGAGGGTTACCTGCGCTGGGTCATGAGTTATCGCCATCCGCGTCTGGCCAAGGGCCGGGAAATCAGGGTCGGTGGCTGCTCGCACCTGCTCTGGCGCGACAAGGTTTATCGCCATCGGGATTATTTCGATGCCGGGGCGCTGCTGTATGAACACTTGCCAATATTGGGCCGGGCGATTGCCTGGCTGAAAAGGAGAATGGGATGAGTCGTACACCTCCACGGCGTTATTGGTTGACCGGCGCCAGCAGTGGCATCGGCGCAGCATTGTGTGAGGACATTCTGAAAAGCGGCGCGCACCTGGCGGTCAGCTCGCGCTCGGCCGCGCCGCTTAAGGTTTTGTCCCAGCGTTACCCGGGCCAGGTGCTGGTGGTGCCCGGCGATCTGACCAACAGTCAGACCGTGCGCGAAATCGGTGAGCAGATCGCCGAGGCCTGGGGTTCGCTGGACAGCGTGATTCTCAACGCCGGCACCTGTGAATATGTCGACGCGCGCCAGTTCGATTCGTCGATCATCGAGCATGTGGTGCGCACCAATCTGCTCGCCAGCAGCTATTGCATCGAGGCCGCCCTGCCGCTGTTGCGCAAAGGCACCGCGCCGCATCTGGTCGGCATGGCCAGCTCGGTGACTTACCTGCCGCTGCCTCGCGCCGAAGCCTATGGCGCATCGAAGGCCGGGCTGCGTTACCTGTTCGAATCGCTGCGCATCGATCTGGCGGATGAAGGCATTGAAGTCACCATCATCAGCCCGGGTTTTGTCGAAACGCCGCTGACCGAAAGGAACGATTTCCCGATGCCGCTGAGCTGGCCTGCGGATAAAGCGGCGCGGCACATCTTCGCCAAACTCAAGGACCGTCCGCTGGAAATTGCCTTCCCGGGGCTGTTCATGGCCGCGCTGTGGCCACTGTCCAAGCTGCCCGCTCGCGCGCAATTGGCGATCGGCAAACGCATGGTGCGCAAGAACCCTCCGCAGCGGGACCCGATATGAAAATCGCCGTAATTGGCAGCGGTATCGCCGGGCTCACCTGCGCCTACCTGCTGAACCGCCGCCACGACATCACCGTGTTCGAAGCGAGTGACTGGGTCGGCGGCCATACCCACACCGTACCGGTCAGCGTGGCCGGGCAATCGTTCGCCATCGATACCGGTTTTATCGTGTTCAACGACTGGACTTACCCGAACTTCATTCGCTTGCTCAACCAGCTCGGCGTGGCGTTCAAGCCGACCGAAATGAGCTTTTCGGTAACCGACCCGGACACTGGCGTGGAGTACAACGGCAACAATCTCAACAGCCTGTTCGCCCAGCGCAGCAATTTGTTGTCGCCGGGGTTCTGGGGCATGCTGCGCGACATTCTGCGCTTCAACAAAGAAGCCCAGCGCGACCTGATCGAACTGCGTATCGCCGCCGACACCACCCTCGACGATTACCTCAAGGCCGGCGGCTACGGCGAGCGTTTCATCCTGCATTACATCGTGCCGATGGGCGCGGCGATCTGGTCGATGCCGATGGCGGAAATGCTCAATTTCCCGCTGCAATTCTTCCTGCGCTTCTTCAAGAATCATGGTCTGCTGTCGGTCAGCGATCGTCCGCAATGGCAAGTCATTGAAGGCGGTTCCAGTGCCTATGTGGCGCCGCTGGCCGCTTCGTTCAGTGACAGGATTCGTCTGAACTGCCCAGTCAAGCGCGTCGAGCGCAACCAGCACGGCGTGGTTATCCACAGCCCGGCCGGCCTCGAACATTTCGACAAAGTGGTGTTCGCCTGTCACAGCGATCAGGCGCTGAACCTGCTGGCCAACCCGAGCGACGCCGAGCGCTCGATTCTCGGCGCCCTGCTCTACGCCGACAACGATGTCGTGCTGCACACCGACACGCGCCTGCTGCCGACGCGCAAACTGGCCTGGGCCAGCTGGAATTATCGCCTCGGCGGCGCCGGCCACACGCGCGCGGCGGTCACCTACAACATGAACATCCTGCAGGGCATCGAAAGCGACACCACGTTCTGCGTCAGCCTCAACCAGACTGCCGGCATCAGCCCGGATAAAGTGCTGGCCCGCTATACCTACGCCCACCCGCAATACACCCTCGCCGCAGCGGCCGCGCAAAACCGTTGGGGCGAACTCGATGGCGAGCAGCACACACATTATTGCGGCGCCTACTGGGCCAACGGCTTTCATGAAGATGGCGTGGTCAGCGGGCTGCGCGTAGCCGCCGCGTTCGGTGAAACCCTGTGAACAGCGCTCTGTACAACGGCGTTATCGGCCACCGACGTTTTTCGCCGCGCCGCCACGAATTCCGCTACCGCATCGGTTTGCTCTACCTCGACCTGAGCGAACAGGACGCCGTGCTGGCCCTGTCGCCACTGGCCGGGCGCAGCCGCTTTGCGCCGTTCTCGTTTCGCGAAACCGATTACCTCAAAGCCTTCACCGGCAAGGGCATGCGCCTGATCGACGCCGTGCGCCAACAGGTCGGCGCGGCCATCGGTCATGAGCCACAAGGCGCGGTGTGCCTGCTGACCCAGCCGCGCAGTTGGGGGTTGTCGTTCAATCCGGTGAGTTTCTTCTATTGCCATGAAGCCGACGGGCAACTGGCGGCGATTGTTTGTGAAGTGACCAACACTCCGTGGCGCGAGCGTTATCACTATGTGCTGCCGGCGCAGGTGCCGACCAGCCTGGTGGATTTCCATCAGCATTTCGCTGTGGCCAAGGCGTTTCACGTCTCGCCGTTTCTGCCCCGCGACCTCGAATACCGCATGAGCTTCAGCCCCGCTGCGCAAAGCCTTGGCGTGCACATGGCCGATTGGCAGGGCAACGAGAAACTGTTCGACGCCACGCTCAATCTGCGCCGTGAACCGCTCGATCGTCGCAGCCTGCATCGCTACCTGCGGCGCTTTCCGTGGATGACCGCAAAAACCGCTCTGGCGATTTATTGGCAAGCACTGCGACTGCTGCTCAAGCGCGCGCCGATCTTCCCTCACCAGGCTGCCGACGGCAGCTTTAAAACCGCCACTGTGCCTCCGAAGGAGCCGCACCATGAAATCCTCTAGCCTGCCGCTCGGTCGCTTCAGCACCAACGGTTTGACCGGCTCGCTGCTGCGCCGTGGCGTGTTGCGCCAATTGGCCCAGCTCAAACACGGACAATTGATGGTCGTCGAGGATGGCGAACAAATGCTTTTCGGCACCCCGGGCAGTGCTCTGCTCGGCGAAGTCCATGTACTCGACCCGGCCCTGTGGGGCATGGTCGCCAGTAGCGGCTCGATCGGCGCCGGCGAAGCATTCATCCACGGCTATTGGAGTTCGCCGGACCTGACTGCTGTGGTGCGCGTGTTCGTCAGCAATCTCGATGTACTCGATGCGATGGAAGGTGGCCTGGCGCGTCTGGGCCGGCCCTTCGTGCAAGGGCTGCACTGGCTCAATCGCAACACGCGAAAGGGTTCGCAGAAAAACATCGCCGCGCACTACGACCTCGGCAATGAACTGTTCGAACAGTTTCTCGACCCGACCATGATGTATTCCGCCGCCCAGTTCCTTTCGCCGAGCGACACCCTGGAACAGGCGCAACTGAACAAACTTGAACGCATCTGCCAGAAACTCGCGCTCAAGCCCAGCGACCACCTGCTGGAAATCGGCACCGGTTGGGGCAGCATGGCCCTGTACGCAGCGCAGCATTACGGTTGCCGCGTGACCACTACGACGCTGTCGAAAGAGCAGTTCGCGTTCACCGCCAAGCGCATCGAACAACTCGGCTTGCAGGATCGCGTCACCCTGCTGCTCAAGGACTACCGCGACCTCAGCGGCGAGTACGACAAACTGGTATCGATCGAGATGATCGAAGCGGTCGGCCATCGGTTCCTGCCCACCTACTTCAAGCAATGCGCGCAGTTGCTCAAGAGCAACGGCCTGATGCTGCTCCAGGCGATCACCATTCGCGAGCAACGCTACGAACAGGCCAAGCGCAGCGTCGACTTTATCCAGCGCTACATCTTCCCCGGCGGCGCACTGCCCTCGGTGCACAAGATGCTCGATGTGGTCAGCCGCGAAACCGACATGAACCTGCTGCACATGGAAGATTTTGGCCTGCATTACGCCAAGACCCTGCGCCTGTGGCACGAGAACTTTCGCCTCGCCCATGGTCGCCTGAGCGAACTGGGCTACGACGATTATTTCCTGCGTTTGTGGGAGTTTTATCTGTGCTATTGCGAGGGCGGATTCCTCGAACGCACCATCGGCACCGCGCAATTGCTGCTGGCCAAACCGGCGGCGATGACCGCTCCCCTGCTCGGGCGCTTCGATGCGTGAGCGAATCGCCAATGCCGTGCTGTTTCAGCTCGGCTGGCTGGCCTGCGTGCTCGGCGGCAACAGTTTGTGGCTGCTGCTGGCGGTGGCGGCTCTGGTGATTCATCTGCGCTGGATCAGCAGTTGGGCGGCAGAAGGTCGTTTGATTCTGTGCGTGGTGATTGTCGGCACGGCGGTGGACAGCGTCTTGCGTTACCTCGACGTGTTCCGCTTTGCAGACGCCTCACCGCTGATTCCGCTGTGGCTGATGCTGCTCTGGGCGCTGCTCGCCACCACGTTGCGCCACTGCCTGGCCTGGAGCGCGCGGCCATGGTGGCTGGCCAGCGCACTTGGCGCGTTGGGCGGCGCATTGTCGTACTACGGTGGCGGACGGCTGGCCGGCGTGCAATTTCCCTATGGCGATATCCCCACGCTGATCTTGATCGGGCTGCTCTGGGCCGTGCTGTTTCCGTTGTTGCACTTGATGGCGCGACGTCTGGCGCCGTGAGCGTCCGTCAGCGCTTTCACACCCACAGCGATCACTGCCTTACACTGCCACGATGAAAACCATCCCCCACACCCAAATTGCCGAACCGGCGGTCACCTGCTCGACCTGTGCGGCGTGCTGCTGCCAGCTCGAAGTGATGCTGATCACCGACACCGGCGTGCCTGATCGCTTTATCGATACCGATGAATGGGGCGGTGAAGTGATGCTGCGTCTGGACGACGGCTGGTGCGCGGCGCTGGATCGCGACAGCATGATGTGCACGATCTATGAACGACGCCCGCTGATTTGCCGCGAGTTTGAAATGGGCGCGCCGGAGTGCATCGAAGAGCGCCGGGGTATTGCGACAGCCTACCGCTGATTTCTTTGACAACGCAGAAACAACTGTGGGAGCGAGCCTGCTCGCGAAGGCGGTGTGTCAGCCACCATTTGAATTGACTGACACTCGGCTTTCGCGAGCAGGCTCGCTCCCACGTTGGTTCCGCGTAGCGGCGTGTTACAGCGGCATTGTGTAATGCAGCGCGTAGCTTTCTACACCATCGTTGTCGCTGGACAGGCCGGCGTTGGAGTAGTGCGTGGCGCGGATGCCGACTTCGTGACCGCCGTTGAAGCGCAGGCCGACACCGATGCGGTCTTCGAACTGGAAGGAACCGCCCAGCTTGTTGCTCTCATATTCGGTGTTGGAGAAGAACGCCGCGCCGATACCCGCTTCAACGTACGGTTTGACCGACTGACCGGCAAACTCGTAAACGAATACAGGCGAGAACGACAGGCTGTTGTTGCTGGAAGTCTTGTCACCTTCCCAATACGTGTAGGCACCGCTCCAGTAGCCGGTCAGGCGACCCACGTCGCTCTGCAGCCAGCTCTTGTCCCAGTCGAAATTCATGCCTAAGCGATACGTCATTGTCGAATCGCTGGTACCGCCGACGGCGAATTCAACGCCAGCGGCTTGTGCAGAAATGCTTTGCCCCATCAGTGCGGCCGCAATCGCGGCCAAGCAGAATAGTCGCTTCACTTTGAAACTTCCTTTTCCGGAACGATCGTTTGGTTTTTAGTTGCTGCTGTCGCTATAGAAATCCGCGCTTGGTCAGAAGTTCAGCGTTTTTTAAGTTATTTCACATTTTTTTTACAAGTCGAAGTTTTGCACATTCGACGCAGTTTGGCCCAGCAACGGTAGGATTTTTCTGAGGGATTGCGGATCGCCGCTGGTCCAGAACTTCACAGGCTGGCTCGGACGTTGCGCCAGCAGATCACGCTCGGCGAGCAAGCGCTGCAACTGCCGGGCCACGGCAGCTCCGGTATCGATCAGGCTGACATCGTCGGCGATCATCGACCTGAGTAACGGCTTGAGGAAGGGATAGTGGGTGCAGCCAAGAATGATTGTGTCGCAGTTTTGCGCCAGCAATGGAGCGACGTAACCTTGCAATAAAGTGCGTAATTCGGCGCTGTGCAGATCACCCGTTTCGATCAGTTCGACCAGTCCCGGACAGGGCTGGGTGATGACTTTTATGTCAGCCGCGAAACGATCGAGCAACGCGGCAAACTTTGCGCTCTGCAACGTGCCGGTCGTGGCCAGAACGCCAACCACGCCGCTTCGCGTGGCCGCAGCGGCCGGTTTGACCGCCGGTTCCATGCCGACAATCGGCCAGTCCGGGAAATCACGACGCAGGTCGGCAACACCGGCCACCGTCGCGGTATTGCACGCCAGCACCAAAGCCTTGGCACCCTGCTCGCGAAAAAATCCTGCCATCGCACTGCAACGCTGGCGGATGAATTCCGGGGTTTTCTCGCCGTAAGGAATGTGCCCGCAATCGCCGACGTAAAGCAGCGATTCGTTGGGCAGCAAGCGTTGAATTTCGCCGAGGACCGACAAGCCGCCGACCCCGGAATCGAACACGCCGATCGGCGCTTCACGCATGGCGGGCGCCACAGACGCTGCAACCCGGATCACGCTTGACCCGTAATTCACGGAAGCGCGAGCCCAAGGCGTCGATCAACAACAGTCGCCCCACCAAGGGTTCGCCAAAGCCGAGCAGTACTTTCAACGCTTCCAGCGCCTGCAAGCTGCCGACCAGACCGACCAATGGCCCGACCACGCCGGCCTCGCTGCAGGTCAGTTCGGCTTCGCTGCCGTGTCCGTACAGGCAGTGGTAGCAAGGGCTTTCGGCACGCCGTGGATCGAACACCGACAACTGCCCTTCCAGACGAATCGCCGCTCCACTGACCAAGGGCTTGCACGCGGCAACACAAGCGGCGTTAACCGCCTCGCGCGTGGAAAAGTTGTCCGAACAATCGAGCACCAGATCCACCGCCGCCACCGCTGCGGCGAGGGAATCCTCGTCCAGCGCCTGACGATGGGCGACCAGTTGAATCTCGGGATTGATCGCGCCCAGGCGCTTGAGCGCCGAGTCGACCTTGGACATGCCGACACTGTCGGTGTCGTGAATGATCTGCCGTTGCAGGTTGGTCAGATCGACCGTGTCGAAATCCGCCAGATGCAACTCGCCGACGCCGGCTGCCGCCAGATACAACGCCACCGGCGCGCCGAGACCGCCAAGGCCGACGATCAGCACGCAGCTGGCCTTGAGCTTCAACTGCCCGTCGATATCGATGTGTTGCAGCAGAATCTGCCGGCTGTAGCGCAGCAATTCCTGATCATTCAGCACGGCAGGCGCCCCAGACTGATGCGTTGATGGCCGCCCAGATCGGTGCGGCTGTGGACTTCTTCAAAGCCACGAGTGAGCAGCAGATCACGCACGGCTTCGGCCTGATCATAGCCGTGTTCGAGCATCAGCCAGCCGCCGGCTTCAAGATGATCCGGCGCCTGCGCAACGATCAGGCGCAGATCGTCGAGGCCATCTTCACCGGCGACCAGCGCACTGGCCGGTTCGAACCGTACATCGCCTTCGACCAGATGCGGATCGGGGGCGGCAATGTACGGCGGGTTGCTGATGATCAGATGGAAGCGCTGGCCTTCAAGGGCGCTGAACCAATGGCTGCTCAGCACCGTAGCGTTGGTCAGGTGCAGACGCTGGCGGTTGCGCTCGGCCAGGGCCACGGCTTCGAGCACGCGATCCACAGCGGTGACCTTCCACGCCGGGCGCTCGCTGGCCAAGGCCAAAGCAATCGCGCCACTGCCGGTGCCCAGATCAAGGACCTTGGCCAGGGTTGCCGGCAGCAGCTCAAGGGCTGCCTCCACCAGCAATTCGGTGTCCGGGCGCGGAATCAGCGTGTGCGGCGCGACTTCCAGATCGAGTTTCCAGAAGCCCTGCTGGCCGAGAATGTAGGCCACCGGTTCACCGCTACGCCGCCGTTGCAGATATTCGGCAAAGGTCAGCGCAGCCTCGCTCGGCACGATGCGCTCGGGCCAGGTGTGCAGGAAGCTGCGCGACTTGCCCAGTGCGGCGGCCAGGAGCAATTCAGCGTCGAGACGAGCCGTCGGCGAGTCCGGCAGCTCGGCGGCGCGCAACAGGCTGGCGATGATGGTCATTTATTCACCTATCGCTGCGAGTTGGTCAGCCTGATATTCGGCCAGCAAGGGCTCGATCACGGCTTCGACGCCACCGGCGAGAATTTCATCCAGGGAATACAGGGTCAGGTTGACGCGATGGTCGGTGACCCGGCCCTGGGCGTAGTTGTAGGTGCGGATACGCTCGGAACGATCGCCGGAGCCCACCAGCAACTTGCGCTCACTGGCAATCGCGTTGGCTGCCGCTGCGTTTTGCTGATCGTTGAGCTTGGCCGACAGCCACGCCATCGCCCGGGCACGGTTCTTGTGCTGGGAGCGTTCTTCCTGACACTCGACGACGGTGCCGGTCGGGATGTGGGTGATGCGGATCGCCGAGTCGGTGGTGTTGACGTGCTGACCACCAGCGCCGGAGGAACGGTAAGTATCGACACGCAAATCCGCCGGGTTGATCTCGATGGCTTCGCGCTCGTCCGGCTCGGGCAATACCGCCACGGTGCAGGCCGACGTGTGGATCCGGCCTTGCGATTCGGTGGCGGGGACACGCTGGACGCGGTGTGCGCCGGACTCGAATTTCAACTTGCCGTAAACGTTGTCGCCTTCAATGCGCGCGATGACTTCTTTATAGCCGCCGTGTTCACCTTCGTTTTCCGAGAGGATCTCGACGCGCCAGCCACGCCGCTCGGCATAACGCGAGTACATGCGGAACAGGTCGCCGGAGAAGATCGCCGCCTCGTCGCCACCGGTGCCGGCGCGAATTTCGAGGAAGACGTTGCGCCCGTCATTCGGATCTTTAGGCAGCAGCATGCGCTGCAGATCGGATTCCAGCGTGACCAGCAACTCCTTGGCTTCGCGAACTTCTTCCACGGCCATTTCGCGCATGTCCGGGTCGTTGTCCTTGAGCAGCGCCTGCGCGCCTTCAAGATCGCTTTGTACGCCGAGCAGCTTTTTATAGGCGGCCACTACCGGCTCGAGTTCGGCGTACTCCTTGGAATAGGCGCGGAACTTGGCCTGATCGGCAATGACTTCACCGTCGCCGAGCAGCGCGGTCAGTTCCTCGAAACGGTCCTGGAGAATGTCCAGCTTGTTGAGCAGTGACGCTTTCATTGCGGTTTTTTATCCGAAAAACTATCCGGTGAGCCCTCAAGGGCAAAGAGTTCCTGGGCCATGGCCAGCGCATCGAGGCGGCCTTCGGCAGACAGCTTTTTCAACTGCACGCTGGGCGCATGCAAGAGTTTGTTGGTCAGGCCACGGGCCAGTTGCCCGAGCACGTCTTCGGCGTTGCCGCCGTTGGCCAGCAGACGCAGGGCCTTCTGCAATTCCTCGTCTCGCAGGCGTTCGCTCTGTTGACGATAGGCCTTGAGCACATCGACCGCCGCCAGTTCGCGCAGGCGCACCATGAAATCGTCGGCGCCGACCGAAACCATTTCCTCCGCCGCTTGCGCAGCGCCCTGACGGCTCTTGAGGTTCTCGGCGACCACTTCGTGGAGATCGTCGACGCTGTACAGGTAAACGTCGTCGAGCTCGCCGACTTCCGGCTCGATATCGCGCGGTACCGCAATGTCGACCATGAAGATCGGCTTGTGCTTGCGCAGCTTCAGCGCACTTTCCACCGCACCCTTGCCGAGGATTGGCAACTGGCTGGCGGTCGAACTGATGACGATATCGCTGCGCACCAGCTCCGCCGGAATGTCCGAGAGCAGTACCGCGTGGGCGCCGAACTGCTCGGCCAACTGACTGGCGCGCTCCAGCGTGCGGTTGGCAACGACGATGCGCTTGACTCCCAGCTCATGCAAATGGCGCGCGACCAGCGTAATCGTCTCGCCGGCACCGATCAGCAGCGCCTGACTACGTTGCAGATCACTGAAAATCTGTTTCGCCAGGCTCACCGCAGCAAACGCCACCGACACCGGGTTCTCGCCGATCGCAGTATCGGTACGCACCTGCTTGGCGGCATTGAACGTCGCCTGAAACAGCCGCCCCAGCAGCGGACCGATGGTGCCGGCCTCGCGGGCCACGGCGTAGGCCGATTTCATCTGGCCGAGAATCTGTGGTTCGCCCAGCACCAGCGAGTCAAGCCCGGAGGCGACGCGCATCATGTGACGAACAGCCGCATCGTCTTCATGCACATAGGCACTGGCGCGCAGTTCGTCGAGGCTCAGATGGTGATAATCGGCCAGCCAGCGCAGCACGACATCGGCCGACAGCTGATCCTGTTCTATATAAAGCTCACTGCGATTGCAGGTGGAGAGGATCGCGGCTTCGCGGCTGTCGGTCAGTCGGCAGAGCTGCTGCAAGGCCTCCACCAGCTGCTCAGGGGTAAAGGCCACGCGCTCGCGGACGTCTACTGAAGCAGTCTTGTGGTTAATACCGAGTGCAAGGAAGGCCATTCAAGGTCGCTGGTGGTGACGTGAAGCCGGCAATTGTCCTACTTCGAAAGATTCAGAACAACTACCGCTGACTATTGTCCCAATCGTCAGCCCCTATAATGGCCACAATTGAGTCTCGGTTATGTTTGGCCGAAGGCTTGTGTCATGATGATCCGACCGCAGGTTAGTCGTCCTCTTCCTATATGAATAGATCTTCCGCGTTGCTCCTCGCTTTTGTCTTCCTCAGCGGCTGCCAGGCCATGGCGCCCGTTGCGCCGGACGGTACCCCGCCGGTCGAAGACACCACGCCCGCACCTGAAAAGCCCAAGGTTTACGGCTCATTCAGCGAGGAAACCGTGTTCAGTCTGCTGAGCGCCGAACTCGCTGGCCAGCGCAATCGTTTCGACATTGCCCTGGACAACTATGTGACCCAGGCCATCAACACTCAGGATCCGGGCGTTTCCGAGCGTGCGTTCCGCATCGCCGAATATCTGGGCGCCGATCAACCGGCCCTCGACACCGCGCTGATCTGGGCGCGCAACGCGCCGGATGATCTCGAAGCGCAACGCGCCGCCGCCGTGCAACTGGCTCGCGCCGGGCGCTACGACGACTCCATGGTCTACATGGAGAAAGTCCTGCAGGGCAAGGGCGACACCCATTTCGACTTCCTCGCACTGTCGGCCGCCGACACCGATCAGGAAACCCGCAACGGTCTGATGAAAAGCTTCGACCGTTTGCTTGAGCGCCATCCGAACAACAATCAGCTGATTTTCGGCAAGGCCCTGCTGTTGCAGCAGGACGGCGACAATCAAGGCGCGCTGACTCTGCTCGAAGACAACCCGCCGGAAGACGGCGAAATAGCACCGATCCTGTTGCGCGCGCGCCTGCTTCAATTGCTCAACCGTGGCGACGAAGCGCTGCCGCTGTTGCAGAAAAGCATCAGGAAATACCCGGAAGACAAGCGCCTGCGCCTGACTTACGCGCGCATGCTGGTCGAACAGGACCGCATGGACGACGCCAAGGCCGAATTCTCCACCCTCGTTCAGCAATACCCGGAAGACGATGAACTGCGTTATTCGCTGGCGCTGGTGTGCCTGGAAGCCAAGGCGTGGGATGAGGCCAAGGGTTATCTGGAAGACCTGATCGCTCGCGAAAGCCATGTCGATTCGGCGCATCTGAACCTCGGCCGGATTGCCGAAGAGCGCAACGACCCGCAAGGCGCGCTCATCGAGTATGCCCAGGTCGGCCCGGGCAATGACTATCTGCCGGCACAGCTGCGTCAGGCCGATATCCTGATGAGCAACGGCAAAACCGCCGAAGCGCAGAGCAAACTGGCCGCCGAGCGTGACGAGCAACCGGATTACGCGATTCAGCTGTATCTGATCGAGTCGGAAAGCCTGTCGGCCAACAAACAGGACGACAAGGCCTGGAAAGTTCTGCAACAAGCGCTGCAGAAGTATCCGGACGATCTCAATCTGCTTTACACCCGCGCCATGCTCGCGGAGAAACGCAATGATCTGGCGCAAATGGAGAAAGACCTGCGCCTGATCATCAAGCGCGATCCGGACAATGCCATGGCGCTGAATGCGCTGGGCTACACCCTGTCCGATCGCACTACCCGCTACGCTGAAGCGAAAACGCTGATCGAGCAGGCGCACCAGATCAATCCGGAAGACCCGGCGGTTCTCGACAGCCTCGGCTGGGTGAATTATCGCCTGGGCAATCTGGACGACGCGGAGAAATACCTGCGCCTGGCGCTCGAGCGCTTCCCTGACCACGAAGTCGCCGCGCACCTTGGCGAAGTCCTCTGGGCCAAGGGCAATCAACGCGAAGCCAAACAAGTGTGGGGCAAGTTCCTCAAGGATCAGCCCGACAGCACCATTCTGCGCAGCACCATCAAGCGCCTGACCGGATCCGAGAATCTTTAAACCATGCTTTTGCGCCACGTTATTGTTTTCAGCTTCATCGCCCTGCTCGCCGGTTGCTCGGGTTTCGGCACTCGCGAATCGGTCGAGGGCCACGGCAGCCCGGCCCAATGGGCGGCAAACAAACAGCAATTGACCGGCCTTGATGGCTGGCAGATCGACGGCAAGATCGGCATCCGCGCGCCGAAGGATTCCGGCAGCGGCACGCTGTTCTGGCTGCAGCGTCAGGACTACTACGACATTCGCCTGTCCGGCCCGCTGGGTCGTGGCGCGGCGCGCCTGACCGGGCGTCCGGGCAAGGTGTCGCTGGAAGTCGCCAACCAGGGCCGCTACGAATCGCAGTCACCCGAAGCTCTGCTCGAAGAACAGCTGGGCTGGAAATTGCCGGTGTCGAATCTGGCCTGGTGGGTTCGTGGCCTGCCCGCGCCGGAAAGCAAAAGTCGCTTGAATCTGGACGCCGACAGTCGTCTGGCCAGCCTTGAGCAGGACGGCTGGAAAGTCGAATACACCGCCTACACCGAACAGAATGGTTATTGGCTGCCCGAGCGCATCAAGCTGCACGGCACCGACCTCGACGTGACGCTGGTGATCAAAACCTGGCAACCGCGCAAGTTGGGGCAATGACGCATGACCGCTGCACGCCTGACCCTGCCCTCGCCGGCCAAACTCAACTTGATGCTGCACATTCTCGGTCGCCGTGAAGACGGTTATCACGAATTGCAGACGCTGTTTCAATTCCTCGATTACGGCGATGAAATCACTTTCGCCGTACGCGATGACGGCGTGATCCAGCTGCACACCGAGTTCGCCGGTGTGCCCCACGACAGCAACCTGATCGTGCGCGCGGCGAAGATGTTGCAGCAACAGTCTGGCTGCTCGCTCGGCATCGACATCTGGATCGACAAAGTCCTGCCCATGGGCGGCGGCATTGGTGGCGGCAGTTCGAATGCGGCGACAACGTTGCTCGGGCTCAACCATTTGTGGCAACTGGGCTGGGATGAAGATCGCCTCGCCGCACTGGGCTTGTCACTGGGCGCCGACGTACCGGTGTTCGTCCGTGGCCATGCGGCGTTTGCCGAGGGCGTCGGCGAGAAACTGACCCCGGTCGACCCCGAAGAACCGTGGTATCTGGTGCTCGTGCCGCAAGTCGCTGTTAGTACGGCAGAAATTTTTTCCGATCCTTTGTTGACACGTAACACACCGCCCATTAAAGTGCGCCCCGTTCCCGAGGGAAACAGTCGAAATGACTGCTTGCCGGTGGTAGCAAGGCGTTATCCAGAGGTACGTAACGCATTGGATTTGTTAGGTAAATTTACCGAAGCAAAGCTCACCGGAACTGGAAGTTGTGTGTTTGGGGGCTTCCCAAGCAAAGCTGAAGCTGATAAAGTCTCGGCCCTTCTGACAGAGACCCTTACAGGGTTTGTAGCGAAAGGAAGCAACGTTTCGATGTTGCATCGCAAGCTGCAAAGTCTGCTCTAAAGGAATCAAGTGCCCGGCACTTGAAAGCAACAGATACAGGGGCGTCGCCAAGCGGTAAGGCAGCAGGTTTTGATCCTGCCATGCGTTGGTTCGAATCCAGCCGCCCCTGCCATTTTCTCTACTCATCCAGGTTACCCTCAGCCTCTAGGTACTGCGCGTGTCCAAGATGATGGTCTTTACGGGGAATGCCAACCCCGATCTGGCTCGGCGTGTCGTACGTCAGCTGCATATCCCTCTCGGTGACATCTCTGTCGGCAAGTTTTCCGACGGCGAAATCACAGCCGAGATCAATGAAAACGTTCGCGGTAAAGACGTCTTCATTATTCAGCCGACCTGCGCTCCGACCAACGATAACCTGATGGAACTGGTAGTGATGGCTGACGCCTTCCGCCGCTCCTCGGCTACTCGTATCACTGCTGTTATTCCTTATTTTGGTTATGCCCGTCAGGATCGCCGTCCGCGTTCCGCACGTGTGGCTATCAGCGCGAAAGTAGTTGCTGACATGCTTACCGTAGTCGGCATCGACCGTGTTCTCACGGTTGATCTGCATGCTGACCAGATTCAGGGCTTCTTCGATATTCCGGTAGATAACATCTACGGCTCCCCGGTTCTGGTGGATGACATCGAAGATCAGCGCTTCGAAAACCTGATGATCGTGTCCCCGGACATTGGTGGCGTCGTGCGTGCACGGGCTGTTGCCAAGTCGCTGGGCGTCGATCTCGGGATCATCGACAAACGCCGTGAGAAAGCCAATCACTCTGAAGTGATGCATATCATCGGTGATGTCGAAGGGCGTACCTGTATTCTCGTCGATGACATGGTCGATACCGCCGGCACTCTGTGCCACGCGGCCAAGGCCCTGAAAGAGCATGGCGCAGCCAAGGTCTTTGCCTATTGCACACACCCTGTGCTGTCGGGCCGGGCCATCGAGAATATCGAAAATTCCGTGCTGGACGAGCTGGTGGTGACCAACACCATCCCGCTGTCCGCTGCAGCACAAGCCTGTGCACGTATCCGTCAACTGGATATCGCACCGGTTGTTGCCGAAGCGGTTCGCCGCATCAGCAATGAAGAATCGATCAGCGCGATGTTCCGTTAAGGGCCCTGTCCTTCGCGAAATGTCTCGTTGACGAAAAGCGCCCCGCCCCGGCATTCCTGTCGGGGCGGGGCTTTTTTGCCCATACCGTGTTCGGCGCTGGTCGCAAACGCCACTCGGTCATGGCTATTTTGGAGATACAAAATGAACGATTTTACTCTGAATGCTGAAGTGCGTTCCGACCTGGGGAAAGGTGCGAGCCGCCGCCTGCGTCGTCTCGCAAGCCTGGTTCCAGCTGTAGTTTACGGTGGCGACAAAGCCCCTGAATCCATCAGCATGCTGGCCAAAGAAGTTGCCAAACTGCTCGAAAACGAAGCGGCTTACAGCCACATCATCGAACTGAACGTTGGTGGCACCAAGCAGAACGTAATCATCAAGGCTCTGCAGCGTCACCCGGCCAAAGGCCACGTGATGCACGCTGACTTCGTACGCGTTGTAGCTGGCCAGAAACTGACCGCTATCGTGCCTGTACACTTTGTTGGCGAAGAAGCTCCAGTGAAGAAAGGCGGCGAAGTTTCGCACGTTGTTGCTGAAATCGAAGTGACCTGCCTGCCAAAAGATCTGCCTGAGTTCATCGAAGTCGACCTGTCGAAAGCAGAAATCGGCACCATCATCCACCTGTCGGACCTCAAAGCTCCTAAAGGTGTTGAGTTCGTTGCTCTGGCACACGGCGATGACAAGGCTGTTGCCAACGTCCACGCTCCACGTGTTGCTGCAGAACCTACCGAAGAAGGCGCAGCAGAGTAATTCACTCTGTCATGCCGGAGTGAGCAAGTAACATCGCGGACTGGAACGTAGCGAGAAAGCGGGCGAGAACGCGGAGTTTACATCCATGGTAAATGAGCATTTTTCGTCCACTTTCGCCGCTTTCCCCGATCGCGGCAATGTTATCCACCACTCCAAGGAAGGGCCCCTATCGTGACTGCCATCAAACTGATCGTTGGCCTGGGAAATCCAGGCGCTGAATACGAACAGACCCGGCATAACGCAGGGGCCCTTTTTGTTGAGCGCATCGCCCACGCACAGAATGTGAATCTTGTGGCCGATCGCAAATATTTCGGCCTGACCGGGCGCTACTCGCATCAGGGTCAGGATGTTCGTCTGCTGATTCCCACCACCTACATGAACCGCAGCGGCCAGGCCGTGGCGGCACTCGCCGGTTTCTTCCGCATCAAGCCTGAAGAAATCCTCGTGGCGCATGACGAACTCGACTTGCCTCCGGGCGTTGCCAAGCTCAAGCAGGGCGGCGGCCATGGCGGTCACAACGGGTTGCGCGACATCATTGCGCAACTGGGCAATCAGAATACGTTCTACCGCCTGCGGCTTGGCATCGGCCACCCGGGCGTTGCCAGTATGGTTTCAAATTTCGTCCTGGGTCGTGCGCCACGCGCCGAACAGGAAAAACTCGATGCCAGCATCGACTTTGCCCTCGGCGTGCTGCCGGATATCCTCGCCGGGGAATGGAACCGCGCGATGAAAAACCTGCACAGCCAGAAGGCCTGACTTTTACCCGAGGGGAAACACCATGGGATTCAATTGCGGCATCGTCGGCCTGCCTAACGTCGGCAAGTCCACCCTGTTCAACGCCCTGACCAAATCCGGTATCGCGGCCGAGAACTTCCCCTTCTGCACCATCGAGCCGAACAGCGGCATCGTGCCGATGCCGGATCCGCGTCTGGAAGCGCTGGCGGCCATCGTCAATCCCAAGCGCATCCTGCCGACCACCATGGAATTCGTCGACATCGCGGGCCTCGTCGCTGGCGCCTCGAAAGGTGAAGGTCTGGGCAACAAGTTCCTGGCCAACATCCGTGAAACCGACGCTATCGCTCACGTGGTGCGCTGCTTCGAAGACGACAACGTGATTCACGTTTCCAACAGTGTCGACCCGAAACGCGACATCGAAATCATCGACCTGGAACTGATCTTCGCCGACCTCGACAGCTGCGAGAAACAACTGCAGAAAGTCGCGCGCAACGCCAAGGGCGGTGACAAGGACGCCGTGGTTCAGAAGGCTCTGCTCGAGCAACTGATCGCGCACTTCACCGAAGCCAAGCCGGCACGCAGCCTGATGAAAAACATGAGCGCGGATGAGAAAGCCGTGATCAAGGGCTTCCACCTGCTGACCACCAAGCCGGTCATGTACATCGCCAACGTGGCGGAAGACGGCTTCGAGAACAACCCGCACCTGGACGTGGTCAAGGCCATTGCCGAAGAAGAAGGCGCCATGGTCGTTCCGGTGTGCAACAAGATCGAAGCGGAAATCGCCGAGCTCGACGACGGCGAAGAGAAGGACATGTTCCTCGAGGCTCTGGGCCTGGAAGAGCCTGGCCTGAATCGCGTGATCCGCGCCGGCTACGAAATGCTCCACTTGCAGACCTACTTCACCGCCGGTGTCGAAGAAGTCCGCGCCTGGACCGTCAAGGTCGGTGCCACCGCCCCACAGGCCGCCGGCGTGATCCACACCGACTTCGAAAAAGGCTTCATCCGTGCCGAAGTCATCGCCTACAACGACTTCATCCAGTACAAGGGCGAAGCCGGCGCCAAAGAAGCCGGCAAGTGGCGCCTGGAAGGCAAGGATTACATCGTCAAGGACGGCGACGTGATGCACTTCCGCTTCAACGTCTAAGCAACAGCCGGGCAACAAAAAGCCGCGTTTGATACGCGGCTTTTTTGTGCCTGAAATTCAGTGACTGAGTACATTTCCCTGTGGGAGCGAGCCTGCTCGCGAATGTGGCGTGTAAGCTAAGCATTCGTCAACTGACCCATCCATTCGCGAGCAGGCTCGCTCCCACAGTTCGATTCGTCTGTTCAGGCCTTTCTGGTACGCGGTAAAAAGATCGCCAACACACCAAACAACGGCAAGAACGAGCACAGGAAATACACGTACTCAATCCCGTGCACATCCGCCAGATGCCCGAGCAGCGCTGCGCCAATCCCGCCGAAACCAAACATCAGACCGAAAAAAATCCCGGCAATCATCCCGACATTGCCTGGCACCAGTTCCTGCGCGTACACCACGATCGCCGAGAATGCCGACGCCAGAATGAAGCCGATCACCACGCTGAGAATGCTGGTCCAGAACAGATCGACATGCGGCAGGATCAAGGTGAATGGCGCCACCCCCAGGATGGAAAACCAGATCACTGCCTTGCGCCCGATCTTGTCGCCAATCGGTCCACCGAAGAACGTCCCCGCCGCCACTGCGCCCAGGAAAAGGAACAAGTGCAGCTGCGAGCTGGCAACCGACAGGTCGAACTTCTCGATCAGAAAGAAGGTGAAGTAGCTGGTGAAACTGGCCATGTAGAAATACTTGGAGAACACCAGCAGCCCCAGGACCACCAAGGCACTGGTCACCCTGCCCTTCGATAAGCCGTGCGTCGCGGCTTGGCCGGCCTTGAGCTTGAACAAGTTGAGGTGATTGGCGTACCAGCGGCTGATGCGGTACAGCACGAACAGCGCAAAAACCGCGAACAGGCCAAACCACGCCACATTGCCTTGGCCGAAGGGAATGATGATCGCTGCCGCCAGCAACGGGCCGAAGGCGGAGCCGGCATTGCCGCCGACCTGAAAGGTCGATTGCGCCAGACCAAACCGGCCGCCCGAGGCCAGTCGCGCAACACGCGAGGCTTCCGGGTGAAAGGTCGACGAGCCGATACCAATCAGCGCCGCCGCCAGCAGAATCAATGGGAAGCTGCCGACCACTGACATCATCAGAATGCCGATCAACGTACACACCGTGCCCGCCGGCAACAGCCACGGTTTCGGATGCCGGTCAGTGTGATAACCGACCCACGGCTGCAACAGCGACGCGGTCAACTGGAAGGTCAAGGTGATCAGGCCGACCTGGGTGAAAGTCAGGCCATAGTTGGCCTTGAGCATCGGGTAGATCGACGGCAGCACCGACTGGATCAGGTCATTGATCAGATGCGCCAGCGCCACCGCGCCGATGATGCGCATCACCAAGGGGCTGCTTTGCGGAGCAGCGGTCGCCGAGGCAGCGGCGGTCTGAACGTTGCTGATAGCCATGGAAAATTCCGGACAGCAGATGGGTGCCCGCAGGCAGGTGCGTCAATGTGCCATTTTTCGGTGCGCTCGCGCTATCCCCTTAGGCAGCTAACTAACTGACTGGTCGTCGACTGTAAGGTGATAGCGCAACGCCATGGTCTGAATCTTGCCTTGCTACAGCCCTTGAACACGATCGCCTTACAAAGGCGCTCGACAATGGGAAGTTTCGCTACAGAGCCGGCCTACAGAGCGGGCATGGTGAACTTTCGAGGCCTTTTAGAGGGCACGGGTCGTGAGCCAACAGCTTGCGATGCACGCCAATGGTGCGTGGTGTCCAGAGGAGTCATGAGGCATGCAGGCTTTCCTTTCACCGGGGATCAAATTGCTGGGGCGGTTTGGCTTCGCAGGTAAATTCCAATTATTGTTTCTGCTGTTCATTCTGCCGCTGGCCGGCAGCCTGTTGATGATCGGCCATGACTATCGCGAGAAGCTCAATCTGATTTCCGGCGAACGTGCCGGGGTACGTCAATTGCTCGCGCTGGATGCGCTGGACAACCTGCTCGCCGCGCAACGCGACCGCGCCGCCCGCTGGCGCGCTACGGAAACCAACCGGCAACCGACGCCGGCCACCCTCGCTGCAATGGGCGCGTTCGACGCGGTGCAACCGGCCGTGCAGCAAGCCACTACAGATTTGGGCAACGCGCTGAAAAACGAAGGCGCCGAGGGTGAAACTCTCAACCGTTATCAGGCGCTGCAAACAGCACTGAATGGTCTGGATACGAAAAGCCTCAGCAGTGTCGGCTGGTGGCCGGACGGTTATGACCGCTTCACCAATGCCCTGGGCGCCCTGCAAGCCTTGCGCGAGCAGATCGTCATGGACAATCGCCTGACCCTCGCGCCGTGGCTGGAAACCTACCTGCTGACGCAGATTTCCACGCAACACGCACCGGACCTGATCGAGCGGGTCGGCCGTCTCGCCGCGGTCGGCCAGGCTTCGGTGGTCTCCGGGCAGTTCACCCTGCAGAGCCGCTTGCAGTTGCGCGACCTGCGCAGTCGCATCGGCGACGCCCGCGAGCAACTGGTGAAAACCGCCGGCCTGCTGGAGGCGCGTTTGCCAGCCGAGCTGCAAGCCTGGGCCGGTCAGTATCACGACAGCCTGGAACACCTCGACAGCGGCCTGAAAGTCCTCGACGACGGTGTGTTTGGCGGCAGCATCAACCTCAAGCCAGAGGACTTCGAACGCAGCCTCGACGCGCTGCTCACCGACCTCGCTTCCCTGCGCCAGCAATCCCTGGTCGCGCTGGATCAGCGGCTCGATGCGTATTACAGCTCGGCGATCCGCCAGTTCATTGTTGTCGCCGCAATCTTCGGTTGCCTGCTGCTGGCCGCGTTGTACCTGTTCGTCTGCCTGCAAGCCTCGATCCGCCGCAGTGCCAGCGGCATCACCTTGCTCGCTGAGGCCTTGCGCGACGGCAACCTGAGCCTGCAAGTGCCGGTGGTGGGGCGCGATGAGCTGGCGGCGATCAGCACCGCGCTCAACGTCGCGGTGGTGCAATTGCGCAGCAGCATGCTTGGCGTCGACCACGAGACCTCGCAGTTGAGCAACGCGGTACGCAGCCTCAACCAACACTCCAGCGGCGCCCTGAGCGAAGTCGAGGCGCAGCAGTTGCAGATCAGCCAGATCGCCGCTGCCGCCACGCAATTGGCCGCCACCTCGCAAGGCGTCGCACAGAGTTGCGAACAGGCCTCCGGCAGCGCCCAGCAGACCCGGCGCATCGCCGCCGACAGCAGCCGCGACAGCCAACGCACCACGGCCAGCATTCAGCAGCTCAATCAGCGCCTGAACGACACCGCCGCCGCGCTCGGCCGGGTCAGCGAGCAAGGCCAGCAGATTCAACTGGTCGTGGACACCATTCGCGGCGTCGCCGAGCAGACCAACCTGCTCGCACTCAACGCCGCCATCGAAGCCGCCCGCGCCGGCGAACAGGGTCGCGGTTTTGCCGTGGTCGCCGACGAGGTGCGCAGCCTCTCGCAACGCACGCAATCGTCCACCGCGCAGATCGCCAGCACCGTCGACAGCCTGCGCGCCACGGTCAACGAAGCCGTGAACCTGATGGAGGCCGCCTGTGGTCAGGCGCAATCGGATGCCGAGGCGGTCACCGGACTCGGCGAACGCTTGGGAGAAATCGCCAGCGCCGTACAGAGCGTCACCGACACCCTGGCGCAAATCGCCACGGCGGTTGAAGAACAGGCCAGCACCGCCGACGAAGTCAGCGGCAATATCCAGCAGGTCGATCAAGCGGCGGTGCGTTTGCTTGAAGGCGCACGTGCGGTGAACCTCGCGGCCGACACCTTGAGCCAGGGCAGCGAAGCCCTGAGCGCCAATACCGCCAGATTCCAACTGCGCTGACGCCCTCCCCGGCCCCGATTTTCGGGGCCCGAGGATAAGCGGTTGAAAACAGGAAGAAATATTTTCGATTTACGCTTGACGCTTTGCCATTTCAGGGGAATAATGCGCGCCACTTGGCTACATAGCTCAGTTGGTTAGAGCATAGCATTCATAATGCTGGGGTCCGGGGTTCAAGTCCCTGTGTAGCCACCAAGTACTAAAAACGGCTTACCGAAAGGTAGGCCGTTTTTTTATGCCTGCAATAATTCCCCCTCCGGTTCCCTACCCACAGAAGGTCTATCTTCAGCCCTTTCGATTGATCAGTGGGCTCGCAGCCGCTCATCCGTCAGACTTTCTTACAGTTTGCAATTCGCCTTTTTTTCACATAAGCCAAATATCAAATTCAAAATAATGCCTTCCTCACAACCAGGCTTTTAGCCAGGTATTACGGGCCCCGCCCGCCATAAAACTCTAGATAATCAAGAGCGCTATATGAGAAAAAACGCCGCTATTCTTTGAGGGTTAGCGGCGTTTTTCCTACGCAAATGGCGTTGCGGCTTTACTTGGATGATTCATCTATTCGGCTGTAATGACCAGACACCCTTTCATCACGCGCACTTTGACGTTCTCGTTTACCTCGAATCCTGCCTGCCGTAACCACAGGCCGCGCAGTCTGATCCAGGGTACGGGTTTGGCGGGGCTGTAGGGCTTTTCCTTGGTGTGGACCGGGTAGAAATCTGCGGCGATTTTCAACCGGCGTTCAGTGATGGGAGTTGATGTCGTATGATTGGTTTTAGCCATAATTAGCTCCTGTTTAGCTGCTTGTGGTTAGCGGGACCTGGGTGTTCGTGCACCTTGGTTCCGCGTTCTTTGGGTTACTTCAAACTTCTTTTTCTTCGTTGCTTGTTTTGGTCGCTGCCTGTGCGATCAGCGCGTCAAGCATCTGCGCAATTACCTTCTGTTGGACCTTCGAAAGCTCATTGATGGACTGCAGCCGTCGATACCACGTCGAGGTCAAGCTGCGTCTGGGCGTCTCCGTGTACGAGGGAACCCCGAGCAGGTCTTCAACGGGAACGCGAAGCGCAAATGCCATCTTCACCAGTGTCGTGACCGGCATGCTGCGCGTGCCCTCCTCGTAACCCTGAAAGGTCTGCCGAGAAAGACCTAAAGCCCTTGCAAACCGCGTCTGTGTTATCTCGTGCACCTTACGTAAATGCGCAATGCGACTGCCCAACGCAACCAGAAAATCACGATCCTCATTGGAAATGCTCATGACAGCGGCCGACTGAAAATAAAATCGAATGGCAACGGACTCATCCTCTTCATCTGATATCCATCCTGGAAAAACTACAGAAACCATCCTCAGGCAACGCCGCGTAGGCTGTCGACCTGAATAATCTGTAAGAGAAATCCGGCGTAGTCAGCGATTCAAAGGAAAAGACTACAGGCGCGACCGACAATGGTTTTGCCCGAATCAGGCGCAAAACCGCTGGACTGAGATAGCCCTGTAGGAAGCAGGCTTTGCTCACGTAAGAACTGGATTTTTCATCACTTCAAGCACCCGCCGCTCTCTCCCTGAATTGCCCTTCGACCGACAAGCTCCCCTGGCTCGATTCAGCGCCATGCAGGGAGTTGGCATGCCTCAATACAAATACCTTCTCGATGATGACTGGTTATTAAATCCGTATAGCGGTGGCAGGGCCTGGTTTACTTTGCTTCCACCGAAAGCGCCGGAGCCGGTGTACATCGAGAAGGATGAGTGGCCTGCGCCCAAGCCACGCGAAGACAGGGTATTTGCCAAGTCCTGCACGCCGGACAACTGGTGTCGCACGGACGCTGGCACTGCCGAGGAGCCAGCCAGCAACTTCGGCAAGATCATGGTCGCCGGCGCCATGCTCATGCCCTCCACCAGTACCGCTGTCGCGACGGCAATT
Organism: Pseudomonas sp. Marseille-Q5117; assembly: GCF_946901175.1. NCBI lineage: Bacteria > Pseudomonadati > Pseudomonadota > Gammaproteobacteria > Pseudomonadales > Pseudomonadaceae > Pseudomonas > Pseudomonas sp. Marseille-Q5117. The sequence goes on from NZ_CAMPPP010000002.1 coordinate 85,716, forward strand.
GGCGCCGACCTGGCTTTGGGGCGTCTGGCCGGCGGCGGGATTTTGCAACAGCGCCTGAACTGGGCCATCCGTGGCGCCGGCGGGCCGGCCAGCGTGTTTGTGCTGGGAATGCTGCCGAGCAAAATGGCCGACGGCACGCTTCACACCGACGAAGAACTACGCCGCATGAGCCGCGCCACCACGCGCGTGCGTTTCCAGTTTCGTCGTGATGCCGAAGGTGTTCTGCGGGTCTACGGCATCCACTCCGGCGCCTCTGGCGACGACGCCGTACGCACGGTGAACGTCAAGTGGAACGCCGACAAGACCGCCATGGAGGCCAAGCTCAACGGCATCACCATTCTCTGGACGCCGCAGCGCGGGCCGTTGGGGTCGATGCCTCCGCTGGTTTATCCCGACCATGGTGAGGCACTCGACCCGATCCTCGTCCACCCGATCCCGGACAACACCGATAGCCAGATTGAGGGTCTGCCGGGCGAGGATGTAACGGCCGAGGATTGTATTCTGGTGTTCCCGGCGGACACCGGGCTGAAGTCGTTGTATGTGGTTTATTCGAGGCCGGCGAGGCAGACGCCGGGGATCGTTACGGGGTGGGTGAGGATGTGGGCGGTATTTGGCTTGACCATGCTCAAGCTCAGGGTGGCGCCCCTATTCCAACCAGCATCGCCGATAAACTCAGAGGGAGCGAATATTCTAGTTTTGATTCGTTTAGGCGGGCTTTTTGGGCCGTTGCCTCAAAAGACAGCGCAGTGGCACAACAGGTCAGCGAAGATAATCTACGACGTATGCGCACCGGAAATGCGCCCCGCGTCCGCTTAGGTGATGCAGCAGGGAAAAGGATCTCTCATGAGATTCATCATGTGGAACCGATATCCGAAGGTGGTGATATCTACAACGTAGATAACCTAAGGGTGTACACGCCCAAAAACCATGTCGACGTACACCGTAAATAAGGGCATACCATGAGCGACCCATTCATCAAAAGCAGCTTTTCCGACTATACCGAGCAGGATTTCATTGATCTCATAGATGAAATAAGAAAGGAAGATATAGCGCCGACAGATCTCCGTGCAGATGCATTGATACTGCACTTCAACAAGATAGTAGGACATCCGAGCGGGATGGATCTGATCTACTACCCCGAGCCCGGAGCAGATACAACATCTGCCGGAATAGCTCGTACAGTCATGGCATGGCGCGAAGCGAATCGACTACCCGGGTTCAAGACATGAATCCTGCCGCCCGTTTCATTTGAACTGTGGAACTTCAACTTGAGGACGTTATGACTAACATATCCGACTACACCGAAGCAGAATTCTTGAAATTTGTGCAATCTGTTCTTGCAGCCAACACAAGCCCAGACGAGATTCTCGATCCGCTGTTGTTTGAATTTGTACGTCTGTGTGAGCACCCAGCGGGCACTGACCTCATCTATTGGCCCGAGGATATGAAACAACAAACAGCCGAGGGCATTACCGAAATCGTGAAAAAGTGGCGCTGTACCCATGGTCTACCCGGCTTCAAGCAATAAGTTTATGACTCACTAACCCTGCATCACTCTCAAGAAGATCGCATCGCCTGAGTTACCGCTTTCGCGAGCAGGCTCGCTCCCACAAGGGCATCGTTTTCGGCCAATCGATTGGCGCGGCCGCTGAGCGGGAGGGCTGTAATCCTCACGCAGTTTGCGCCCCGCCCGCCCGCTCGATAAAGTCCCCGAAGACTTTCACCCCACGGACGGAGAGCCCGCGTGTTTCCAGCCCAGCCCTTGAAGCGCTTTCGCCTGCCAGCCCTGACACTGCTTGTCAGCGCTCTGACCCTCACCGCATGCAACGCCCCGCCCTCTTCTTCCTTGCCGCTGGCACCGGAAGCCGCTTCCGGTTACCGCACTGATCTGCAAACCCGTCACGCCAATAAGCACATGGCCGCTGCTGCCAATCCACTCGCGGCCGAAGCCGGGCGGGAGATGTTGCGTCAGGGTGGTTCGGCGATTGATGCGGCGATTGCGATGCAGGCGGTGTTGACGCTGGTTGAGCCGCAGTCTTCCGGGATCGGTGGCGGGGCGATGATTGTGTTGTGGGATGGCAAGCAGGTGCGCACCTATGACGGCCGCGAAACGGCGCCGGCCGGGGCCACCGAGAAGCTGTTCCTGAAGGCTGACGGTAAACCGATGGCCTTTACGCAAGCGCAGATCGGCGGCCGCTCGGTCGGTACGCCCGGAGTATTGCGGGCGCTGGAGCTGGCGCATCGGCAGCACGGTCGCTTGCCATGGGCGAAGCTGTTTGAGCCAGCGATGAAACTGGCCGAGCAAGGCTTTGCGATTTCCCCGCGCCTGCATTCGCTGCTGACTGCCGATCCACTGATACGCCAGTCGCCAGACATGGCTGCGTACTTCCTCAATGAGGATGGCAGCGTCAAAGCTGTCGGCACGCGCCTGCAAAACCCGAAATTGGCCGCCGTGTTCAAACGCATCGCCAGCGAAGGTGCCGATGCGCTGTACAAAGGTCCGATCGCCGAAGAGATCGTCGCCAGGGTTCAACAGCACGCCAACCCCGGCAGCCTGTCGCTGACCGATTTGCAGCGTTATCAGGCCAAGGAGCGCGCGCCGCTGTGTACCGACTACAAGCGTTGGCAGGTCTGCGGCATGCCGCCACCGTCGTCGGGCGGGATCGCCGTGGCGCAGATTCTCGGCACGTTGCAGGCGCTGGAGACTCGCGATCCACGCCTGTCGCTGACGCCGCTCAAACCAGTGAACACCAATACGCCGGCCGGCATGGAACCGGCGCCGCAAGCGGTGCATCTGATCGCCGAGGCTGAACGTCTGGCCTATGCCGACCGTGCGCAATACGTGGCCGACACCGACTTCGTCCCGGTGCCGGTCAAAGGTCTGCTCGATCCTGCCTACCTGGCCAGCCGCGCCAGCCTGATCGGCGAGCGCAGCATGGGCAGCGCCAAACCGGGCACACCGCCGGGCGTACAGGTTGCCTACGCACCGGACCGCTCGCCGTTGCGCATCTCGACCTCGCAAGTGGTCGCGGTGGATGATCTCGGCGGCGCCGTGTCGATGACCACCACCATCGAAGCCGCCTTCGGCTCGCACCTGATGGTTCAGGGCTTTCTGTTGAACAACCAGATGACCGACTTCTCCTTCATCCCTGAAGAGAACGGGCAGAAAGTCGCCAACCGCGTCGAATCCGGAAAACGCCCACGTTCGTCGATGGCGCCGACGCTGATCTTTGATCGCAACACTGGTGAATTCGTCGCCACAGTCGGCTCGCCCGGCGGCTCGCAAATCATCGAATACGTAGCCAAAACCACCATCGGCCTGCTCGACTGGAACCTCGATGCACAAAGTGCGATCAACCTGCCCAACTTCGGCAGCCGCAATGGCCCCACCGAATTGGAACAGGGACAGTTCAGCCCGGCGCTGATTCAGGCGCTCAAGGACAAGGGCCACACGCTCAGCGAAATCGACATGACCAGCGGCACCCAAGCGATCGTGCGGGTGAAGGATGCGCAGGGCAAAGCGACATTGACGGGGGGTGCCGACCCTCGCCGTGAGGGAGAAGCGTTGGGGGATTGAGTATTACGAAGTGGGCAGAAAAGGCTTACCGGGAGGTAGGCCTTTTTTTGCGCACAGCGATTGCTCTCATTGATCAGCGATTCGCCACCAAATGCACCCCAAACAACAAATAGCACCCACCTGCCAACCGATCCAGCCACTGGCGTGACCGCTCGTAGACACCGGCAACCCGGCGGCTGGCGAAGAACAGAGCGACGCTGCAATACCAGCTGAACGACAGCGTGGCCATGGTCAGCACGGCCAGCGCCAGCAGGAGCGGCGGCACGTGGGGCGGCATGGCGGTGGCGAAGATGGTGGCGACAAAGAGTGCCGATTTCGGATTAGTCATGTTGCCCAGGAAACCGCGAGCGTAGACGCCGAAATAAGTCTGCCGGGGCGCAGCCGATGCACCGGGGGCAATCGCGGCCTTGCGCTTGAATTGCTTCAGCCCCAGATAAATCAGATAGCAACCGCCGGCAATCTTGAAGCCCAGATAGAGGGTCGGCGCGGCGTTGAACAGCGTCTTGATTCCCAAGCCGCCAGCAAGGCCCCACAGCACCGTGCCGGTGGCCACACCCAGCGCAGCCACCACGCCATGTCGGCGCGAGTGACTGGCCGCTAGTTGCGCGATGTTGAAGAAATTTGGCCCGGGCGTGACCACCGCCACTGTCCACAACAGCGCCAGCGAGAGCAACGGGGCAAGATAACCGGCAACAGAAACGTCCATGAGCGTTGCGCCTGAGCAGTGGAATGAAGCTTCTACCTTGCTACATCCGCTGACGGTTTTCCATCAACGTCATTTAAACCGCCAACGTCTTGCCATCCACCCCATCCCCAATCTTCAGGAAATGCCCGCCCGCAACGTGATGCAGCGTGCGCAAGCCGTCATGCCCCTCGAAATGCCAGCGCCCATCGCTGAACACACGCTCGTCGGCCTGGGCGGCGATGACTTCGGCGAGGAACAGGTCGTATTGCTCGTGATTGCGCGGCTCCGGCAGCAGGCGGCATTCGAGCCAGGCGACACAGCCCTCAAGCAGCGGCGCTTCAATCTGTTCGCCAGCGAAGGTGTGTAGGCCGTACGCCTGAAACTTGTCCTGACCTTGGTTGCGGGTGATTTCCAGGCCGGAGGTGTTGCCGACGGTTTGCACGATATCGGCCTGATTGACGCAAGGCACATTCAGCACAAAAGTGCCGGAGACTTCGAGCAACTGGCGAGTCCAGGTGGATTTGTCGAGGACGACGGCGACTTTCGGCGGTTCGAAATCCAGCGGCATGGCCCAGGCGGCGGCCATGATATTGCGCTGGCCGTCGTGAGCGGCGCTGACCAGCACGGTCGGCCCGTGGTTGAGCAGGCGGTAGGCTTTGTTCAAGGGCACCGGACGGCGGTGGGAGACGCTCATGGGGATCTGCTCCGGAGGAAAAGGAGCCGATTGTAGCGCTGCCACTGGAGAAACACAGAACCTGTGGGAGCGAGCCTGCTCGCGAAAGCGGTGTATCAGCCAACATTAACGTTAAATGTTGAATCGCCTTCGCGAGCAGGCTCGCTCCCACACTTGGTCAGTGTCGATCAGTGAGAGAGCTGATTGGCAAACTGCCCCACCGCATCCACCACTTTCTGCGCACCGTCCTGAATCTCGACAATCACCGTGCCTGCCTCCGCCGCTAACGCCAGGCCCTGTTCAGCCTGAAGCTTGCCGTCGGTCATCAGCGCCACGGCATTGCGGGCCATTTCCTGGTTCTGCCGTACCACGCCGACGATTTCGTCCGTCGCCTGGCTGGTGCGCGAGGCCAGTTGCCGAACCTCGTCCGCGACCACGGCAAAACCACGGCCCTGCTCGCCGGCCCGGGCGGCTTCGATGGCAGCGTTGAGCGCCAGCAGGTTGGTCTGTTCGGCAATGCCGCTGATGGTTTTGACGATCGTGCCGATCACCAGCGACTGCTCGTTCAGCGCCTCGATACCTTCGCCGGCGGCTTGCATGTGACGCGACAAATCACGCATCACGTTCACCGCTTCGGTGACGACCGTGGTGCCCCGTTGCGCGGTGCTGTCGGTTTGTTGCGAGGTGCTGTAAGCGATGCTGGCCGCGTCGGCAACCGCCTGCTCGCGGTTGACCTGATCAGTAATCACCGTGGCGAACTTCACCACTTTGTACAGTTTGTCGTTGGCATCAACCACCGGGTTGTAGGACGCTTCCAGCCACACCGTCCGACCATGGCTGTCGATACGCTTGAAGCGGCCAGCGACAAACTCACCGCTGTTCAAGCGCCGCCAGAAGTTCTGGTACTCGGCGCTGTTGTACTCATCCGGGGCGCAGAATGTGCGGTGATGTTTGCCTTTGATCTGCGCCAGGCTGTAACCCATGCCGTTGAGGAAGCGATCATTGGCGCTGAGCACATTGCCGTTGAGATCGAACTCGATCACGGCGGTGGAGCGCACCAGCGCGCCGATCAGGTTCTCATGCTCGCGGGAGGCTTCGATGGTGCGGGTCAGGTCGCTGGCGTAGAAGGAGATGTGTCTGATCCGGCCATCGGACGAGCGCACCGGTTGCACGATGGAACGCAGCCACGCCTCGTCGCCATTGCCGCGCAACAGGCGCACGGCGCCGGCAAAATGCTCGCCACGGCTCATCGAGTTTTTTAAGCGCTGATGGAATTCGTCGGTTTTGACGTGGGCCGGCACGATGTCTTCAATTGCCCGGCCGACCAGGTCCTGGCTCTTGTAGAGCATTTCATCGAGAAAATTCTGGTTGACCGAACGAATCCGCCCGTCGGGCTCAAGGGTCAGCGCGAGCATTTCGCTTTCCAGGCTTTCCTTCACTTGTACAAGGCTGGAGAGTTCTTCGCGCAGAGCGGCCAGCTCTTGTTTCAAGCGTTTATTGAACATGGAAGGCACCGATGGCAGGGTAGTTAGCGGATACAACCTAGCCATCGGCCATGCGCAGCTTTTCTGAAGCCAGCTTCAGACCCGTCAGTCGAAAATAATCCGGCGCTTGCGGTTCAGGCAGCGCCGGCAGCCTGACACGGTCCGGTACGTGGCATGCGCGCACCGAAATACGCCGCTGTCAGAACTCCCACCGCGCCCATCACTGCACAGAAGATCACGCAGACCCACGGGCTCCACGGCATCAGACCTATCAGCAACAGCGGCGTGATACTTGCCCAGGCGGCGTAGGCAATGTTGTAGGTGAAGGAAATGCCCGACACGCGAATCCGCGCCGGGAACAACCCGACCATCACCGAAGGCACCGCACCCACTACCCCACAAGCGAGACCGGCGACCGCATAGGCCATGCCGATCCAATGGCCGCCCATGATCAGACAGCCATACAACACGCCAATGCCCAGCGGCAGCAACAGGCTGTAGAGCATGACCGTGCGCCAGGCGCCGATGCGGTCGACCAGCAGACCGGCGATCACGCAGCCGATATTGAGGAAGACGATGCCCAAGGCACTGAGGCCGAAGGTGTAGCTGGCGGTCATGCCGAAGGTTTTCTGCATCATGGTCGGGGTGATGACCACGAACACCACCACCGCCGAGGTGAGTACGCAGGTGAGCAACATGGCCGGGAGCATGGCCAGACGATGTTCACGCAACACCGTGCGCAGCGGCAGTTCGACCCGCGCCTCGCGTTGCGCTTCCATGGCCATGAACACCGGGGTTTCGCTGAGCCAGCGGCGCAGGTAAACGCCCACCACGCCAAACACACCGCCCAACAGGAATGGAAAGCGCCAGGCGTAATCGAGAATTTCGGCAGGCGTGAACACCTGCGCGAGGAAGGTCGCGGTGAGTGCGCCGATCAAGTAACCGAAGGTCAGGCCGGCCTGCAGGAAACCGAGGGCGTAACCGCGATGGCCGGTCGGGGCATGCTCGGCGACGAACACCCAGGCACTCGGCACTTCGCCGCCCACCGCAGCGCCTTGCAGGATGCGCAGCGCCAGCAACAGCAAGGGTGCGAAATAGCCGATCTGCGCGTAGGTCGGCATGATCCCGATCAGCAGGCACGGCAGCGCCATCATCAGGATGCTCAGGCTGAACACCTTTTTGCGGCCCAGACGGTCGGCGAAATGCGCCATCAGAATCCCGCCCAGAGGCCGCGCCAGATAACCGGTGACGAAGATGCCGAAACTCTGCAGCAAACGCAGCCACTCGGGCATTTCCGGGGGGAAGAACAACTGACTCAGGGTCAGTGCGAAGAATACGAAAATGATGAAATCGTAGATTTCCAGCGCCCCGCCGAGCGCCGCAAGGCCGAGGGTCTTGTAATCGGCACGGCTGAACGGCGCCGGTCGGGCTGGGGAGTTGGCAGTCATGACAAAGAACTCAGGCATCGGCAAAAACCAAGGCGCTCATGGTCTACGCAAAAGCGCGGATCGACAACCCGTCAGACCATAGTCTCGGTTTGCGAAAACCTGCTCAACAAAAGGGCGGCGCTTGATTTACTGTTAGCGCCTGTCCAAGGGACCACGCCAACACCGACCAGCCGCCCACGTGGGAGCGAGCCTGCTCGCGAAAGCGTCAGTTCAGACAACCTGATGCTGAATGTGCCGACGTCTTCGCGAGCAGGCTCGCTCCCCCAGGGTTCTCTGTGGCTGTCGAGCCGGGCGACTGCTCCCACGGATCAAAATAACCATAAAAAATCCGAGGTACTTCCTGTGGCCGTTGATATCGAAGATAGCCGCTCCGCGCGCTTTGCCCTGCGCTGTTCCAGTTTTGCCGAACGCTGGTTTCCCGATTCCTGGGTATTCGCCGCGTTGGCCGTCATCATCGTTGCGCTGGCCACTCTGGCCATGGGCGCCACACCCACCGCTGCAGCGATGGCCTTCGGCGACGGCTTCTGGAGCCTGATCCCGTTCACCATGCAGATGGCCTTCGTGGTGATCGGCGGCTACGTCGTCGCTAGCTCTCCGCCCGCAGTCAAGCTGATCGACAAACTGGCACGCATCCCGAAGAACGGCCGCTCCGCCGTGGCCTGGGTAGCGTTGATTTCGATGGTCGCATCGCTGCTCAATTGGGGTCTGTCGCTGGTATTCGGCGGGCTGCTGGTACGCGCCCTCGCCCGCCGCACCGACCTGAAAATGGATTACCGCGCGGCCGGTGCTGCGGCATATCTGGGACTTGGCGCGGTGTGGGCGCTGGGCTTGTCATCGTCAGCCGCACAGTTGCAGGCCAACCCGGGCAGCCTGCCGCCGTCGATCCTGTCGATCACTGGCGTGATCCCTTTCACCGAAACCATTTTTCTCTGGCAGTCCGGGGTCATGCTGCTGGCGCTGATCGTGATTTCGATCATCATCGCCTACGCCACAGCGCCCGGGCCGAATTCGGCACGCGACGCCAAGGCCTGTGGCATCGACCCGGCGTTCAACCTGCCGCCGCTGCAACCGCGCACGCGCCCCGGCGAATGGCTGGAACACAGCCCGTTGCTGATCATCGTGTTGGTGCTGCTGGCGGCGGGATGGCTGTTTCACGAGTTTTCGACCAAACCGGCGATTACCGCGATTTCCGGCCTGAACACCTATAACTTCCTGTTCATCATGCTCGGCGCGCTGCTGCACTGGCGCCCGCGCAGCTTTCTGGATGCGGTGGCCCGTGCGGTGCCGACCACCACTGGCGTGTTGATCCAGTTTCCGTTGTACGGCTCGATCGCCGCGCTGATGACCACGGTCAAAGGCGCCGATGCGCAAACCCTCGCGCATCACATCTCGACTTTCTTTGTCAGCATCGCCTCCCACGACACCTATGCGCTGCTGATGGGCGTCTATTCGGCGATTCTCGGATTCTTCATCCCGTCCGGCGGTGGCAAGTGGATCATCGAAGCGCCGTACGTGATGCAAGTCGCCAATGACCTGCAATACCATCTCGGCTGGGCAGTGCAGATCTACAATGCCGCCGAAGCCCTGCCGAACCTGATCAACCCGTTCTACATGCTGCCGCTGCTGGGCGTGCTCGGGTTGAAGGCGCGGGATCTGATCGGCTTCTCGTTCGTGCAATTGCTGGTGCACACGCCACTGGTGCTGCTGCTGTTGTGGGCGCTGGGGACGACATTGGCGTATACGCCGCCGGTGATGCCGTAGGTAGACTTTAATACGCCTGTCTTCGGACAGGCGTATTCAACCTTGAGCGGTCGGAAGGGACTTCAACAGTGCAGGTAACGCAACCTGAACGGTTTCCCAGACAACGTCCAGATTGATATCGAAATAACCGTGAGCAATTCGATTACGCATCCCACGCATGCTGCGCCACGGCACCTGCGCGTTTTCAACAGTGAACTCAGGGTAACGATCCATGATCTTGGTCGCTGCCTCTCCAATGATGATCAGGCTCATGATCACCGCTTGCTGCGTTCTCTTATCTTCAGCGAATTCATCTTTGTTCAGGCCCTCGACGAAGATAAGCGCATCGCTCGCGGCCTGACGAATATGTTCAAGATAATCATCTCGCCGGTTCTCGTTCATACGGGGCGCGCCTGATCAAGCACCTGCTGACGAAATTTCACTGGCAGGTCGCCGGGGGTCAGCACCTCGACCGCAACACCCAGCAGGTCTTCAAGCTCAACCTGAAGTCCGCCGAGATCAAAAAGCGTCGTGCCGGGCAGCGGGTCAACCAGCAGATCGAGATCGCTACCGTCCAGATCCGTCCCCAGCAATGCTGAACCAAATACACGCGGGTTGGCCACACGAAAGCGCCCGATCACTTCGCGGACGGCGGACCTTTGCATGTCGAGAGCAGTAGAAGGCTTCATGAATCACCCGTGAAAAAATCAATGTCGCTGCAGTCTAGCAGTGCGGACGCGCACCAGGCAGCGTGCTTGTTGGCACAGCCGTAACAATATGTGCGCTGCTTGGGTAATACCGCATTCAGGCAAGAATCCACACTCAACCGCTTTTCTGTCAGACACCACTGATCCACTATGAAGCGCCCCCAAACCGAGGGGAACCCACGCTGAAAAGGATCTGAGCATGTCCAAACTCGCAGGACTTACCCTCGTTGCACTGACGTTAAGCGCCGCCGCTCACGCCGATGTCGACGTGAAACTGGGCAGCACCGAGCGCGTCACCCGCCTCTTCGCCTACCCCAACAACTGTAGCGTGATCTGCTTTCGCAAATGGACGCTGGAGCAGACCGTCGCTCATTACTTGAGCCAGAGCGTACAGCGCGACGGTTACGCCGATGCCAAGGTGCTGGTGAAGACCGACAACGATCAGATCTACGCCGAGATCAGCGGTGTCCCCGACGGCTATGACAAGCCGCTGTCAGCGTTGCTCGACGCCGGCGATTTGGCTTATGCCGGCGCCAGCAAGCTGAATGCCGATGGCAAATGGGCCTATAGCTGGTATATGTTCCTGCCGTTGGGCATGGCCCTGGAGAATCGCAAGAGCGTCGAGTTGCTGCACTTCCCGCCTGACTACTCGCTGACCCAGGCGCAGGACTACCTGCGCTCGAACACCACCGATCGCTGGGCGACTTTGCTGACCGATAACGGCATCCCTGCCGGGCAAACGCCGGCTTACCAGACCATCATCGACATCGCGCCGATCGCCGCGCCGTCCAATGCTGGCGGGGATCTGGAGGACGTCTACGACTACTTCAAGGATTACCAGACCACGCTGGTCAAGCAGTTCAGCCAGACCGCCAGCGGCACGACGCTGCCGATGGTTGCGTTCGGGGCGCCGGTGCGCAACTGGATCAAGGAGCAATATGGGCCGACAGTTGGCGTATTGGGGCTGGCGAGCATCAGTCCGAGCGAAGGGGTGAATGTGCCGGTGCTCGGTTCGAATCACCCGAGTTACATCTGGTACGCCGCCGACCCAAAGAGCTACACCGGCGACGACGCCCAGGCCAAGGCCGACGCGGCGGGCCTGAAAGTCATGGGCCAGGATTTGAGTGCTGCCTGCTGGCAGGCTGGTATGGGCAGTAAACCGGGCAGCGATGCGCAGGCCACACTGAACAGTTGCACGCAAACATGGCAGGTGACGCAAAAGGTCAAAACCTGTGAGCTGTTCTACACCTCGGTCCGCGATCTAAGCGCCGAAGAAGCGGCTGCCAAGTGCGCCACGCCGCCGGTCAAGACGCAACTGCAACAGCTGAAAGCGCCACTGCCTGCCGCCACAGTGCCCGCACCAGCGCTGTAAGCGCTGCCGGAGCAAACCCCGTGTCAGCCAATGCTGACGCGGGATAACGGCGAACGCGCCTGTCAGGTTTGACAGTAGACTCGATGTTGCAATTGCGCGACGCTTGGATCCAATCATGCGTCGCGAAACGACGCATGGGCACAACCCGGAGGCAACACCTACCAACAGGGATCGTTATGAACAATCAAGCCATGGGCCGGCACCCGCCGCGCGATACCAAAGGCATTTATCCCTTCGCCGGACTCCCCGTGCGACTGGGATTCCCATCCTGCGACGACTTCCAGATCATCCACGACGAACAGGGCATGGCCACGGCAGTGGTCGCGCGCCGCGAGTTTCTGCGTATCAGCCGAATGTGCCGGGTTTCCGGGCAATTGCTGCCCTACCGCTGCCGACATACTCTCCAGTTGCAAACCGGCATCCACGTATACGATCCGCGTTTTTGCGGGGTGCTGAAACACGCGTGTGATCCGAATGCATTCCTGGACATGGCTGAGTTGTGGCTGTGGGCGTTGAAAGATATCCACAGCGGCGAACATCTGAGTATTGATTACGCATCGACCGAAGCCAAACTGCTACGCCAGTTCGCCTGCGATTGCGGCTCGTCGCGCTGCCGTGGCTGGATCACCGGTTACGACGACCCACCCACGCCTGAAGGCCAGCGCTTTTTACAGCGCTGGCGTCATCCAGGCCGAAGCTGAAAGCTGCGGTTACGGCGCGCCGACCGGACGCAAACGGTATTGCGGCGGCAGTTGCTCGAAACCGCTGATGGTGGTGTTCAGACTTTTCCAGCGGCCATCCTTGATGCCGTAGATGCAGCCGTGGATCGACAGCGGCTGCCCGCGGTGCCAGGCATTCTGAATAATGCTGGTGTGTGCGACGTTGGCCACTTGCTGGATCACGTTGAGTTCGCACATGCGATCGACCTGCTCTTCCTCGGTTGCCAGCTTGGCCAGTTCTTCGCGCTTTTCGTAGTACAGATCGCGGATCGAGCGGAGCCAGCCATCGATCAGGCCGAACTGGCGATCCTGCATCGACGCGCGCACGCCGCCGCAGCCGTAGTGGCCGGTGACGAGGATGTGTTTGACCTTGAGCACATCAACCGCGTACTGGATCACGGACAGGCAGTTGAGGTCGGTGTGCAGCACGACATTGGCCACGTTGCGGTGCACGAACAGATCGCCCGGCAGCATGCCGACGATTTCGTTGGCCGGTACGCGTGCGTCGGAGCAGCCGATCCATAGATATTCCGGAGTCTGCTGGCGCGCCAGTTTGGCGAAGAAATCCGGGTCTTCCTTGGTGATCGCGTCAGCCCAACGCTCGTTGTTATCAATCAGGTCTTGTAGATCGTGCATGGATAAGGCCTCAAGAAAGATGCGCAGGTTTGATAGACGACCACCCGTCGAAGTCACGCCGCCAGCGCAAAGTGTTTTCGTTGGAATTCTCGCGCGCCCGGTGAGTCCACTCAGTAAGGCCCACACTATGAGGAATTGCCATGACTGATTCACGACGCCCTTATGATGCGGTGCAACCGGAACCCATCGATGATAACGAAGACCGCATGGGCTCGGTGCACGAGCTGGACTTTGACGATGAAGAGCCCAGCGCGAAGATCGGCGATGAGCTGCCCGAGCGTGAACGTGAACAATTGATGCCTGCTGAGCGAGTGCGTGAGGCGGGTATGACCGGGGCCTCGGTGGACGATCACCAGCCGACTGACGATGACCTGAGCCCGGAAACGTTGATTCGCGAGGATGGTGCGCGCGATGCCGAGGAAGTCGGCGAGGGTAATCAGGCGGATTGGGATCTGAGCGTGGTCGATGAAAATGACATCGGCGGCGGTGACGGGCTGGATGAAGCGGAACTGGCGGATCTGGATCCGCTGGATGGCAAGCGGAGATAAGAGGCGCCTGATCTGACGCGTTCGCGAGCAGGCTCGCTCCCACAGGGTTCAGGGATGGTTACAAAATCCAATGTGGGAGCGAGCCTGCTCGCGAAGCTTTCAAGGTCGATCAGTCAACCAGGGTACAGGCCATCACCACCGCATCCTCACGCCCGCCCACCGCCGGATAATAATCGCGACGCCGGCCGATCTCGTTGAAGCCATACCGCTCATACAACTTGAACGCAGCCGTGTTGCTGTCGCGCACTTCGAGAAAGCATTCCCGAGCCTCAGCCGCATACGCACGCGACATCAAATGCTCAAGCAATGTCAGCCCCAACCCGCGCCCCTGATTTTCCGGCTTGACGGTGATATTGAGCAGGTGCGCCTCATCAAGAATGATCTGCACCACACCGTGGCCCACCTGCTGCTGCCCTTCGAACATCAGCCAGATCTGGTATTTGCCCAGGCCATCGAGAAAGATGCCCCGGGTCCACGGATGGCTGTACGCGGCGTATTCGATCTTCAACACAGCGTCCAGATCCGCCTCGGTCATCGGGCGAAAGGTTACAGCCTCACTCATCGGATTGTTTCCAGCGCGCCATCAGCCGACGCATGGCTTGCCACACAGCGGCCTTGCGCTGTGGCTCTTCCATTAACAGTTCCAGACCGGGAATCGCCCAGGCCAGGCCCAGACCTTCGATCTGCAATTCACTATTGAACGCTTCGGCGTCCGCTCCCCCGGCAAATTTCACCGCCGGCAGGCCGATCAGCCACAGACAGGCGCAGGGCGCCGCTTCCATCTGCACCGAGAGGAAGCCTTGCACGAAGTCGCGCGCCGCTTCCGGGCCTTGATCCAACGTGCCGCGATTGAGCCACGGCCAGCGCACAGGTTCGCCGACGATCTGCGGAGCATCCGGCAGACCGGCGGCGCGCAGCATGTCCTTGAGCAGCAGGTAGGCCGGATCGCGACTCTGAAACGCTTCGCCTGTGGGTAACTCGACCAGCAGCAGGCAGCGCCCGGCGCGCAGCAGTTGCAGGGCGAACCGTGGCGGCGGCACTGGCGCTGGCTTGACCACCATCGGCGTGTCGTCGACTTCCTCCACCGGTTTGGCGCCGTTGCGGGTACTGGCCAGCGACGGACGCGGCACCTCGATTTTCGGTCGCTCGGCCTGACGCGCGGCAGGCTGCGCCGGTGCTTCGGCCAAAGGCGCCGGAACAACCGGTACCTCAAGCTCAGGCTCGGGCATCTCCAGCAGCTCGGGCCGCGACGGTGCGGCGAAAGGCAGTTCGGTGCGCGGCAGCCAGTTGACCACCTGCATGGCGTTCAAATAGGCGCGGCGGCGGGACTCGATAAGCAAAGGTCGGCCACTTGTGGATAACGGAAAGTGCGCTGATTCTACCGCCCTTCGCACAAGATCGCTCGCTGTTGATCGATACCCCGCGCAGCGCTGCGCCGCTGCCCTTTGGGCAAAGAATGCGACAGCCCGTCCCGAGAGTGAATCGCCGCGCCTGTGATGCAGTACAATCGCCGCTTTTAATCGCCAACCAGCCGGCCATTCCGATGATCGAACCCAAGCGCGTCTTGCGCGCCCTCGCTGAACACTGGGCACTTCTGGAGCCACTGTGCGAGCACTTCGACCAAGGCACCCTGAGCCTCAACGAACTGCGCACGCAACTGGCCGCCCAACAACTCGACAGCACGCCGCAGGACATCACCAGCCTGCTCGACGTGTGGATTCGCCTCGATATTCTGGTTCCGGTGGCGAAAAGCCCGAACCGTTTCGAGCTCAACGCGCAGATCCACGACTTCCTCGCCTACCTGCGCCGCGAACACCGCCTCGGTCTGTGCCTGGAAATCGAAGCCTATTTGCGTCACCTGGAGCGTCTGGCTGGTTACATCCAGGACGCTTTCGACGTTCGTGATGGCAACGATCTGGCGCGCCAGCTGCGCTTGCTCGACATGCGCGTGCGCGACGTACTGAAGAAACTCGACAACGATGAACAGGCCCTGGTGGCAGTCGCCGAACGGGCGAAGACCAGCGACCGGCAGATTCCGCTGCGTCAGCGGTACGCCGAAGTCCTGGCGACGTGGGACGAATACGTCGAGCCGATGATCGATCTGGTCAACGCCGACGGCGCCTTCGAACAAGGCGTGCGCAAGGTCGAAACCGTGCTGCTGAAGATGCTCAGCGAACAGCAGCGCCTCGGCCACCTGGTCGATGACGACATGCTCCTGCGCACCCACGCACGCATCCTCGAAATGCAGACCAGCGCGCAATTGACCCTGCGCCATGCCCGCGAGCTGCTGCTGCCGTTGCGTGAAGAAGCACGTCGGCACAATGCCGTCACTCGCGGCGCCGCACTGGCACTGGCGGCAATTCGCCGTAAAGGCATCGACGCCGTACCGCAAGCGGCGATGCCGCTGTTCACCCGCCCACAGAGCACTTTCCTGGGCAGCGCCAGTCAGGTCGAAGCCTACGTCTACGCGCTGGCGCGTTTCGAGCCGAAACCGGCGCGCTTCCCCAAGGCGCACAAAACCCAAAAGGCTGGCGACGCCCCACGTGCACCGCGCACCGTGCGCGAGATGGTCGATCGGTGCGAAGAATCCCTGCCGATGCCGGATCTGATGACCTGGCTGCTGGAGCAGGAACCGGACGGCGCCACCGACGAATTGCTTTACTGGTTCTCGCGCCTGTCGCGGGAAAAACGCTTCAAGCGCGAGCGTCTGGAACGCCGCGAATACCACACTCACGAGCACCAGGTCAGCCTGCGCTCCTTCGCCCTGCTCTCGGCCAGCGATACCGCCGCCGAGGATTCTGCGAGCATCCCAAATGCATCTTGATCTTTCCGAACTGTCGCAACTGGCGCCGATTTTCCGCGAGTTGTTCAAGGGTTACCACGTCAGCCGCCGTGATCCTGAGCTGTATGCACAACTGTCGAATTTCCAGGACCAGTACCGCACGCTGTTCAAGGCGTTGGGCTTTGAACTGGTCTGCGACACCCGTGGTTTCTACTACTTCGTGCCGGACATGGCCGCCGCAGCGGTGAACAAGACCGCCCAGCGTCTGGCGCTGTTCACCTTCATCCTCGTCGAGCATCTGGCCGATCAGGGCCGCGACCCGATCGCCGTGCTCGACGGCGGCAGCCTCGGCCGCGAAGAACTGCCGTCGCTGCTGGACAAGTACCGCGACCTGTTCATCCAGGCCGAAGTGCAGACCGTCGAAGAACTCGAAGAAAAAATCATGCGCCGCATGACCCAGCTTGGTTTCGCCGGCGAAGAAAACGGTGTCTACCGCTTCCTGCCACCGATGCACCGTTTCCTCGACGTGTGCCTGTCGGTACAACAGGACCGCGACCTCGCAGCCAGCGTCCACAGCGTTCTGCCGCTGCCGGCGCCGGTGCTGATCGACGAAGAAGCCGAAGCAAAATTCCTCGAAACCGACGATCCGCTCGATCTTTCCGAATTTGAAGAAGAAAGCGAAGAAGACGCACTGGCCCGCGCCATTGCCGAAGAACAGGAGTCCGATGCATGAGCCAGGAACGCTACGGCATCCGCCGCTTTGCCCTTTTGAACACCGCCGGTTACAGCCTCGGCCTGTTCCCGCTGGAAGAACCGCTATCGGTTTACGGCGCGAACAACCTCGGTAAATCAGCGTCGATCAACGCCTTGCAGTTCCCGATTCTGGCGCGCATGTCGGACATGAGCTTCGGCAAGTACAGCCTCGAGCAATCGCGGCGCTTCTACTTCGCCTCCGACACCAGTTACATCCTCGTTGAAGTCAACCTGCCCCATGGCCCCCACGTGATCGGCGTGGTCGGGCGCGGCCCGGGCGGCGGTTTCGGGCACCAGTTCTTCGCCTACGCCGGCAAGCTCGATCTGGCGCATTACCAGAAAAACGACACCTGCCTGCGCCAGAAAGAACTGTTCAGCAACCTCGAAAAAGAAGGCCTGAAAGCCTACGAACTCAAGCCGGATGAACTGCGCCGCTTGCTGGTTGGCGGCCATACGTCGATCCCGCTCGACTTGACGCTGATCCCGCTGCGCTCCACCAGCGAGCAGAGCCTGAAAACTTTCCGTGCGTTGTTCATCAACCTGCTGCACATGCGCGAAATCACCGCGGCCAAGCTCAAGCAACTGTTCCTCGATGCTTTCGAGCACAGCCTGCGTTCCGGCAGCGTCGATTACATCGCCGCGTGCGAAGAAGCTTTCCGCGATGTGCGGCGCATGGAGCAGGACTACAACTCGCTGGTCGCCGCCGGTCCATTGGTTGAAGCGCTGGCCAACGGCGTGAAACAGCGCGATGTGCTGCGCGGCAAACTGCATCGCCTGTCGCCGCTGCTCGATTCCCTGCTCGGCACCTGGTCGGACTACGCCACGGCGCGCAAGGAAGAGCTGACCATCCAGGCTGAGCACTACCGTCGCGAGCAGGACGATCTGCAAAACGATCAGCGCGGCGGCACTCAGGAACTGATGCGTCTGGAGCGGGAAATTTCCGGCATCCAGCGCTGGCTCGGTGAGCTGTCGGTATTGAAGAACCGCTTCGCCCTGGTCGATGACGTCAAAGTGCTCGAGCAACAATTGCTCGCCGCCAAGGATGCTCACGATGAACTGGCCGGTGCCCTGGCGCAGTCGCGTCAGTTCAGCGCCGAAGATCTCGAAGAGCGTCTGCGCGATCTGGAAAAACGCCTGAAGTCGGTGAAGCAGCAACTCGATCACGCTGATAACAACAGCTACGCCCGTCTGCGCGAAGAGTTCTCGCAACAGGATGTCGAACGCCTGATGCGCCTGTTCAACAGCGCGCTGTTCAGCCTGCCGCTGGGCGAGCACGGCATCACCCTCGACGAAAACGGCGAGTGGGTCAAATCCGTGGAGCTGATACTTGATGGCTTCAAGGGCGAGCGCTTCGAAGTGCCGGGCCTGTCGATCGACATCTCGCACATTGAGCCGCCTGCCTTGCAGGCTCTGGCTGACCGCGCCGCGTTGCGCGATCAGAAGGAGCGTCTGGAAAAAGAGCTCAAGCAACTGAAAACCCAGCAAGCCGTGGCCGCCGACCGCGCCGCGAGCAAGACCCAGACCGAGGCGCTCTATCAGCAGGTGCTGGACGCGCAGAAGGCGCTGGAAGATTTCCGTCGCACCCAGACCCTGAGCGCCGAAGAAAGCGACAAACTCGAACAACTGGCGCAGATGGAAGCTGCGCAGGACGAACTCAAGCGCTCCAGCGATGCCTTCACCGAGCGCGTCCAGCAACTGTCGGCCAAGCTGCAACTGGTCGGCCGGCAGATCGCCGACATGGAAGCCAAGCAACGCACCCTCGACGATGCCCTGCGTCGTCGTCAGTTGCTGCCAGCGGATCTGCCGTTCGGTACGCCGTTCATGGATCCGGTCGATGATTCGATGGACAACCTGCTGCCGTTGCTCAACGACTATCAGGATAGCTGGCAGGGTCTGCTGCGCGCCGATGGGCAGATCGAGGCGCTGTACGCGCAGGTGCGTTTGAAAGGTGTGGCCAAGTTCGACAGCGAAGACGACATGGAGCGGCGTCTGTCGCTGCTGATCAACGCTTACGCACACCGTACCGATGAAGCCCTGACCCTCGGCAAGGCGCGGCGCGCGGCGGTCACCGACATCGCCCGCACTCTGCGCAACATTCGCAGCGACTACGACAGCCTCGAGCACCAACTGGCGCTGTTCAACCGCGAGATCAACAAGCGTCAGGTTTCCAACCTGCAGAGCTTCCGCATCGTCCTCGCGCCGAACAAGGAAGCGCTCAAGCACATCGACCAGATCATCCACAGCGCCGGCCAATACGAAGAAGGCGAAACCCTGTCGGTGTTCGACCTCAGCCAGAGCGCCGAGCAGGACAACAAGAACGAAGAGGCCAAGGAATACCTCGCGCGGCTGGTGGCAGCGAACCACAACCAGCTCGGCCTCAAGGACTTGTTTGAACTGGCCTTCGAGATCACCAAGGTCAACGGCCAACCGGTGATCCACACCGACATCGACGGCGCGGCGTCCAACGGCACGACCATGACCATCAAGGCGCTGACCAACATGTACTTGTTGCTGCACTTGATGGACCGCGATCTGGCCGGCCGCGTGCGTTTGCCGTACTACCTCGACGAGGCGGCGGACATCGACGAGAAGAACCAGGCGGCGCTGCTGGAAACCAGTCTGCAACTGGGCTTCGTGCCGATTCTGGCGAGTGTGAAGCCGCAGGTCTGCGCCAGTGTCGCAATCGACCTGGAAGGCGGCAGCGGCCCGGCAGGCATCTACATTGATGAGGCGGACTGGAAGTACATCCGTCGCCATGATGTGGTCAAGGCCACGCTGAACGTGCAGGCCGATGAGCCGGAGCTGGATGCGGTTTGATCGGCGGTAGCTGAAGCAAAAAAAGGGCCGCGATCTGATGAGATCGCGGCCCTTTTTTATCGCCTGGATTTTGTGTTGATTTGGCTGGCCCCTTCGCGAGCAGGCTCGCTCCCACAGTTGGAATGCGTTCCCCTGTGGGAGCGAGCCTGCTCGAAGGCTATTCGACAGGCGCCACTACTTACCAAGCTGAATCTTCGGCGCCCAGGTCAGCCATTCATCCTCGAACTTGTCGAACAACGGGAACGTCTGCTCGGCCCGCGCCGGATTGCCCATGCGCTCGCCATCCGGTGTGGCGAAGGCAATCCCGCCCTGAATCAGTGTCTCCAGCGACTCGGTGCGCACCGTCACGCCTTTGAACAAACCGTAATCGAAGCCCACGCCGCTGGTGTTCCAGAAGCGGCTGCCGCTACGCACCAGTGGCGCGTACTTCGGCTCGATCAGGATGTGCACCAACACACGGTCAGCTGTCTGGCCCAATTCATAACCGGTCACCTTTCCGACGGTGATCTCACGGTAGGTCACTGGTACGCCAGGCTTAAGCGAACCACGACGTGCGGCGCTCAACACCAGACTCAGACCCGCTTCTTGCTTGGTGACTTCCGGCGCCTCGGCCAAGGCAACGAAGTTCTTCTGCGGCCCGAGATTCTTCGCCGCCGGCTGGACTTCGATGTATTTTCCGGTGACCAGCGTTTCCAGATTCTGCGTCTTGATCAGGCCCAGCTCCGGCTTGACCACCCAGAACTGACTGCCGACTCGCGCAATCTTCTCCGGCACTTCAGTGATGCGTGCGGTGAGGATTACCGACTGCATGTCATCGGTCAGATCGACGCTTTCAATCTTGCCGACATCCAGCCCCTTGAAACGCACCGGCGTACCGCTGCTCAGGCCGTCAGCGCGATCAACCTTGATCGTCACTACCGCGCCTTTCTTGTTTGCCTCATCGTGGTCGGCGAACAGACGGAAGCGCGGTATGCGTTTCTTCAACGGCGCATTGGCTTGCGGCGTTTCAAAGGCGATACCGCCGGCCATTAGGGTTTGCAAAGATTCACTCTTGACCTGAATGCCCCCGGTCAAGCCACCGGTGAGGGTGATGCCGCTGACGTTCCAGAAGCGCGTCGAGGCGTTGACCAGGTTTTCGTATTCCTTCTCGATGTGCACGCCGATGACCAGCTGCTTCTTGGTTCGGGAGAACTGGTAGCTCTGCACCGAACCGACCTTGACCTGCTTGTACAGAATCGGACTGCCGACATCGATCGAACCCAGCGAATCGGTGAACAACACCAGATGCAGGCCCGGCGAACGCAGGTCCAGCGGCGGTGCTTTCGGTCGCGCCTCGAATTCGCGTTTCGGCGCAGCGCCTTTGTCGCCCGGACGCACGGCGATGTAGTTACCTTTCACCAGCGCTTCCAGGCCGGTAATACCCGCCAGGGAAATCGACGGTTTGACCACCCAGAACTGCGTGCCCTCAACCAGATAGTCTTCGGCCAACGGATCAAGGGTCAGCTCGGCTGTTGCACTGTTCAGGTCCGGATCGACTTTGAGCGCTTTCAGGTTGCCGACCTGAATGCCTTTGTACATCACCGGTGTGCGACCGGCCTGCAGGCCCTCGAAATCGCTGAGCTTGACCTTCACGCGAATTCCGGCAGCGGCGGCGTCGAAGTCTTCATAGAGACGGAACGGCAGGCTCGGATCGGTCGCTGGGCTGTCCTTGCGATTCTCCGGCGTGGCGAAGGCGATACCACCGGCGACGATGCTGGCCAGGGATTCGCTACGGACTTTCACGCCGGACAGGTTGGCGTCGATGCTGATGCCGCTGGCGTTCCAGAAACGTGTGTGTTTGCGCACCAGTTTGGCGTAGGTCGGCTCGATGAACACCTTCAGTTCAACGGTGCTCTGATCCTCGGAAAGCACGTAGCTTTTGACCTGACCGACCTTGATCTGCTTGTAGAACACCGGGCTGCCGCGATTCAGTGAGCCGAGGCGATCGGCCTTGATGGTCAGGTGCAGACCGGGCTTGGCGTCAGACAGTGGCGGCTCTTCGGCCAAAGCCTTGAACTTGCGAACCGGCTCGCCTTCACCGGGACTGATCGCGACATAGTTACCCGAGACCAGCGTTTCCAGACCAGTGATACCGGCCAGGGTCACGCTCGGTTTGACCAGCCAGAACCGCGTGCTGGTCTTCAGGTACTGTTCCACGTCCTTGTTCATTTCGATGGTCGCGATCGCCCCTTTCGAGCTGCCTTCATCGTCGAGCTTGAGCGTCTTGACCTTGCCGACCGGCATGCCTTTGTAGACCACTTCGGTCTTGTTGGCCTGGATGCCTTCGCCGCTTTCGAAGCGCACCTGAATCTCTATACCGGTCTCGGAATAAGCACGCCAGCCGAGCCAGCCGCCGATGATCAGCGCGATCAGAGGCAGCACCCAAATGGCCGACCAGTTCGAAGCCGGTCGGGTTTTCGCTACAGGCAAATCAGTCATGGTCGTCGTCCGACTCCGTGTTATCCCAAATCAGTCGGGGATCGAAAGTTACTGCGGCGAGCATCGTCAAAATCACCACAGAGGCGAAGGCGACGGCGCCCAGATTGGCTTCGACACTGGCTATCCGGCCGAAGTTGACGACCGCCACGAGAATGGCGATCACAAAAATATCGAGCATCGACCAGCGGCCAATGAATTCGATGAAACGGTACATCCAGATACGCTGACGGGCCGACAATGGCTGCCGGCGCTGCACGGAAAACAGCAACAACGCGATGCCGACCAGTTTGAACGTGGGCACCAGAATACTGGCGATGAACACCACGCTCGCGATTGGAATCATGCCGTGCTGCACCAGTTCAATCACCCCGGACATGATGGTGCTCGGCTCACCCTGGCCCAAAGAGCTGACCGTCATGATCGGCAAGACATTCGCCGGAATATAGATAATGGCCGCCGTGATCAACAGCGCCCAGGTGCGGGTCAGGCTGTTGGGGCGGCGAGCGTGCACCTGCGCGCCGCAGCGGGTACAGCTTTGCTCATCGACGTCAGCTTCCTGCTTGTTCAGTTCGTGGCATTCGGTGCACACCAGAATGCCCGCATCAATCGCCCGCATGGGCATCCTCTCCTGATAATGCCTGCCAGATCTGATGCGGTGACATCACCACCTCCAGCCAGACTTGTACCAACAACAAGCCAATGAAACATGCCAGCCCGAGGCCGACGGTGATTGCTGCCATATCCGCCAGCTTCACGATCGCGACAAGGACGCCCATGAGGTAGACCTCGAGCATGCCCCAGTCTCTGAGGTGATGGTAAATACGATAGAGCAGCAAACCGTAGCTTCGGCCGACATCGAAACGAATCGTCAGTAACACAAACAGCTGGCACAGCAACTTGAGCAACGGTATGGCCATGCTGCAAAGGAAGACGACAATCGACACTCCTTGCATGTCGGTATTGAACAGACCGACCACGCCACTCCAGACCGTATCCTGCGAAGATTGCCCGAGGATATTGAGTTGCATGATGGGTAAAAAGTTTGCCGGTACGTAAAGTAATAACGCGGCGATTACTAGGGCGAGGCTGCGCTGCACCACGTTATGGCGGTGGGCGTACAACTCATAACCACAACGCGGGCATAGGGCCTTTTCACCATGGGCAAGTGTCGGCTTGCGCATCAGCAAGTCGCACTCGTGGCAGGCTATCAAGTCTTCCAGCGGTAAATCTGACAGCCCGGGGGCGTCAACCGATTCTGACATACAGGCTCTGGCTCCGATAAAGATGGGGCTATTCTAGTGTTCTGATTCGAAAATAACTGTGCAATTTTGTTCGCCGTAGCGCTGAAAAACTTTCCCGCAGGCAAAACAAAACCCCAACTGCTTTCGCAATTGGGGTTTCGGAATTTAATCTTGACGATGACCTACTCTCACATGGGGAAACCCCACACTACCATCGGCGATGCATCGTTTCACTGCTGAGTTCGGGATGGGATCAGGTGGTTCCAACGCTCTATGGTCGTCAAGAAATTCGGGTACTGACTCGTGACCAGATGGCCTCGCTTCAGCAAATTGGGTATGTGACAGCTGGTGTTTGTGCGTTTCGAACTTTCGGTTCGTTTCGTCTTCACACACCGCAATCTGGTGCCTTCTCAGGTCAGCAAATTGCTTGGGTGTTATATGGTCAAGCCTCACGGGCAATTAGTATTGGTTAGCTCAACGCCTCACAGCGCTTACACACCCAACCTATCAACGTCGTAGTCTTCGACGGCCCTTCAGGGAACTCAAGGTTCCAGTGAGATCTCATCTTGAGGCAAGTTTCCCGCTTAGATGCTTTCAGCGGTTATCTTTCCCGAACATAGCTACCCGGCAATGCCACTGGCGTGACAACCGGAACACCAGAGGTTCGTCCACTCCGGTCCTCTCGTACTAGGAGCAGCCCCTCTCAAATCTCAAACGTCCACGGCAGATAGGGACCGAACTGTCTCACGACGTTCTAAACCCAGCTCGCGTACCACTTTAAATGGCGAACAGCCATACCCTTGGGACCGGCTTCAGCCCCAGGATGTGATGAGCCGACATCGAGGTGCCAAACACCGCCGTCGATATGAACTCTTGGGCGGTATCAGCCTGTTATCCCCGGAGTACCTTTTATCCGTTGAGCGATGGCCCTTCCATACAGAACCACCGGATCACTAAGACCTACTTTCGTACCTGCTCGACGTGTCTGTCTCGCAGTCAAGCGCGCTTTTGCCTTTATACTCTACGACCGATTTCCGACCGGTCTGAGCGCACCTTCGTACTCCTCCGTTACTCTTTAGGAGGAGACCGCCCCAGTCAAACTACCCACCATACACTGTCCTCGATCCGGATAACGGACCTGAGTTAGAACCTCAAAGTTGCCAGGGTGGTATTTCAAGGATGGCTCCACGCGAACTGGCGTCCACGCTTCAAAGCCTCCCACCTATCCTACACAAGCAAATTCAAAGTCCAGTGCAAAGCTATAGTAAAGGTTCACGGGGTCTTTCCGTCTAGCCGCGGATACACTGCATCTTCACAGCGATTTCAATTTCACTGAGTCTCGGGTGGAGACAGCGCCGCCATCGTTACGCCATTCGTGCAGGTCGGAACTTACCCGACAAGGAATTTCGCTACCTTAGGACCGTTATAGTTACGGCCGCCGTTTACCGGGGCTTCGATCAAGAGCTTCGCGTTAGCTAACCCCATCAATTAACCTTCCGGCACCGGGCAGGCGTCACACCCTATACGTCCACTTTCGTGTTTGCAGAGTGCTGTGTTTTTAATAAACAGTCGCAGCGGCCTGGTATCTTCGACCGGCATGAGCTTACGGAGCAAGTCCTTCACCCTCACCGGCGCACCTTCTCCCGAAGTTACGGTGCCATTTTGCCTAGTTCCTTCACCCGAGTTCTCTCAAGCGCCTTGGTATTCTCTACCCAACCACCTGTGTCGGTTTGGGGTACGGTTCCTGGTTACCTGAAGCTTAGAAGCTTTTCTTGGAAGCATGGCATCAACCACTTCGTCACCCAAAGGGTAACTCGTCATCAGCTCTCGGCCTTAAGATCCCGGATTTACCTAAGATCTCAGCCTACCACCTTAAACTTGGACAACCAACGCCAAGCTGGCCTAGCCTTCTCCGTCCCTCCATCGCAATAACCAGAAGTACAGGAATATTAACCTGTTTTCCATCGACTACGCTTTTCAGCCTCGCCTTAGGGACCGACTAACCCTGCGTCGATTAACGTTGCGCAGGAAACCTTGGTCTTTCGGCGTGGGTGTTTTTCACACCCATTGTCGTTACTCATGTCAGCATTCGCACTTCTGATACCTCCAGCAAGCTTCTCAACTCACCTTCACAGGCTTACAGAACGCTCCTCTACCGCATCACCCGAAGGTGATACCCGTAGCTTCGGTGTATGGTTTGAGCCCCGTTACATCTTCCGCGCAGGCCGACTCGACTAGTGAGCTATTACGCTTTCTTTAAAGGGTGGCTGCTTCTAAGCCAACCTCCTAGCTGTCTAAGCCTTCCCACATCGTTTCCCACTTAACCATAACTTTGGGACCTTAGCTGACGGTCTGGGTTGTTTCCCTTTTCACGACGGACGTTAGCACCCGCCGTGTGTCTCCCATGCTCGGCACTTGTAGGTATTCGGAGTTTGCATCGGTTTGGTAAGTCGGGATGACCCCCTAGCCGAAACAGTGCTCTACCCCCTACAGTGATACATGAGGCGCTACCTAAATAGCTTTCGAGGAGAACCAGCTATCTCCGAGCTTGATTAGCCTTTCACTCCGATCCACAGGTCATCCGCTAACTTTTCAACGGTAGTCGGTTCGGTCCTCCAGTCAGTGTTACCTAACCTTCAACCTGCCCATGGATAGATCGCCCGGTTTCGGGTCTATTCCCAGCGACTAGACGCCCTATTAAGACTCGCTTTCGCTACGCCTCCCCTATTCGGTTAAGCTCGCCACTGAAAATAAGTCGCTGACCCATTATACAAAAGGTACGCAGTCACAGAACAAAGTCTGCTCCCACTGCTTGTACGCATACGGTTTCAGGATCTATTTCACTCCCCTCTCCGGGGTTCTTTTCGCCTTTCCCTCACGGTACTAGTTCACTATCGGTCAGTCAGTAGTATTTAGCCTTGGAGGATGGTCCCCCCATATTCAGACAAAGTTTCTCGTGCTCCGTCCTACTCGATTTCATTGATAAGAGATTTTCGCGTACAGGGCTATCACCCACTATGGCCGCACTTTCCAGAGCGTTCCGCTAATCTCAAATCAACTTAAGGGCTAGTCCCCGTTCGCTCGCCACTACTAAGGGAATCTCGGTTGATTTCTTTTCCTCAGGG